>JAYVAZ010000613.1:0-5983 GCA_043750675.1 Pseudobdellovibrionaceae bacterium
ATAGAATTTCATTGCGATCACTTTTTACCGACGGATTTGAAAGATTGCTTTGATCTTTTAAAACTGATTTTAAACAATTTGCTGTTATATCAAATAGAAATAGTTGGGACTTTTCAAGTTCAGGCTTAGAATTCTCGGAAGTAGAAGTAGGGGATGCTGTAAAAAACAATAACTGCTCCTTTTCGAAAAAAAGAAGATCTTTAACCTGACTCACCGGCAAATTTAAAGCCGTTGCCTTTTTAAAGTCATCTTTAAAACTAAAAAATCCATCGTCGGTAGTATAGAAACCGATTTTTTTATTTTTTGCGAAAACTAATTCCCTAATATTTTTGCCGCTGATTTTAAAAACTTCTTTTGATTGACCTTTTTTATCGATAGAACGAATTTGCAGAAATCCACTTTCTAGACTGGAATACAAAATCGGACTTCCAAAGTCACTGGCGTACTTTAGTGCGCCATCGAACAATGGTTTTTTGGTAAGGCGATCAACGTCTTCACCGTAATAGTCAGAAAGATAAATTTCACTCGCTGGCAAAAGTTCATCAGTTTTTTTTGTCAGTAGGGTGGGTTTTTCTTTGGTTTCGTCGGTGTCCGAACTGTACATGAAGTTTTTATTTTCTATAGGCAATGGATCGACAGCATTACCATCTTGATAAGTCAGACGACGTTCTTTTTTGCTGCTTAAATCTAGTGCGTATATCTGGAATTGCTTGTGATTTTCACGACCACTACTTTGAAAAATAATTGAATTAGAATCTTGAAACCACTTTGCGCCTGTGCTTTCGCCAATTTCGGTCAGCTGAATTCCTATTCCGGTGTTTTGAAACTTTACCGAAACAGTCCCTTCGGTGGATTTGTTGGTGTTGGTTTCTACTTTTTTAGACTGGCAGCCAAAATTGACCAACGTACCACTGATGATAATTAGACTGACCTTTAAGATTTGGACAGATGGCTGAGGGTTTTTTCGATCAGTGAAGAAGGGTTGTGTTGTCTGACTTCGTTTAATTGGACCCATAGGTAATCGTCTCTCTTTTTAACAGAACGTACTTTCTGTATTTGTACATAGATTTTATGATGAGTAATAGAGTGACTAAAATCAAACTCTTTTGGTTTCTGGTCAGACTTTTTCCAAGACCCTGGAAACAAAATCATTTTTTTTAAAATAGGAGCATCATGATTTTTAATAAACGCGACTTGATTTTTTTGTAATTGTAATTCTGGTTGCCAAATCCAGTACTCGTGCTGCCTTTTTGGTTTAGACAATGGCAACTTTTTAACAGTGTCCAATTTATAAGCTTGGCAATCTTTCACCCAAGGGCAACGTACGCACATCGGTTGATGGGTGGTACAAACAGTAGCTCCTAATTCCATCATCGCCTGATTAACTTCCGAGGGCGGTCCAGAGCGCGCCATCGAATGCGCTATCGACTGCAGTTCCTCTTTGTCTTTTGATGTCCACCATTTTGCTGGATGTGAATAAAGGCGACTTAATATTCGGATAACATTTCCATCCAAGACACCAACTGCTTCATCGAAAGCAATACTGGCAACTGCGTGCGAAGTATAAGGGCCGAAGCCTTTCAGCTGAATCAATTCTTTAGCGGTTTTGGGGAAACCAGATTGTGCAATTTGTTTAGCTGTCTGATGTAGATTGCGAGCACGCGAATAGTAGCCAAGGCCTGCCCACATCTCCAATACTTTTTCCTGCGGGGCCCCGGCTAATGATTCTACCGTTGGAAATGCGGCGATAAAACGATCGAAATAAGGGACAACTGCGGTGACGGTGGTTTGTTGCAGCATGATTTCCGAAATCCAAATAAAATAAGGATTCTTATTAGCGCGCCAAGGTAAAACACGTTTGTTTTCGGCGTACCATGAAAGTAGGCTCTTGCTTATTTTAGGAATTGTTGTTTTCATAGGTGATCTCAAGTGAAGCAGAGGTTAAATCTATGGCCGTAAAAAGTAAAAGCAAAACTGAACAAAAATTCAAACCACTCAGTGGACGCGAATTTCCGCGCTTTTCGGCAATTAAAACCTTCTTCCGATGTCCTGTAGCAAGTATTGACGAAAAATTTGATGTTGCGTTATTTGGGATTCCCTTTGATGGCGGAGCCTCGTATCGTCCTGGGCAAAGATTAGCTCCCAGCCATATTCGCGAGGCCTCTAGTTTGGGTCGTGGTTTCCATTGGAATCGCGAATTAAATATTTTTGAAAAATTAAGAATAGCCGACATCGGGGATTGTCCCGTGGTGCCCATTGATCAGACGCAGACTTATAAAAATATTGAAAAATTTGTCTACGATGTTGCTAAAGCTGGGAAAAAATTTGTAGCTACAGGCGGTGATCATTCTGTCACGCTTCCGGTTTTAAGAGCGCTTAAAAAGTTCTATGGTCAGCCACTTTCGTTTATTCATTTCGATGCCCATTTAGATACATATCCCGCGGCGTGGGGTTTTGAATACCACCATGGTGCATTTGCAAGACATGCGGTGAACGAGGGTTTAGTAAATCCGAAACAAATGTTGCAAATTGGAATTCGGGGACCGCTGGCCGGCAAAGATGATTTAGATTTCGTTAAAAAAAATAAAATTCAAGTGCTGACTGTTGATGATATTCGATCCGAACATTTGAATAGTGTTTTAAAAAAATTGCCGTCGTTTACTGGTCCGACTTACATTAGTTTTGACGTGGATTGTTTGGATCCTGCTTATGCGCCCGGAACTGGAACTCCAGTGCCCGGTGGTTTAACAACCTATGAAACGCAAAGAATTCTGCGGGCTCTAAAAATTAAAAACCTAGTTGGTGCCGATGTCGTGGAGGTGGTCCCAGCCTATGACCATTCAGATATCACGGCTATCGCGGCAGTAGACGTTATGTTCGAACAACTTTGCATTATGGCTGCCAACGTCGGGCTTAACTAGCTGTAACGCCCAAGGCGCTCACGCGACCTTAGCACCTAAGGTGCTAACTCGCTTTAGCAGCGTCGATTTTGAATCCACACTCACTACAAAACTTCGCCGCCACCGGAAGTTCGTTCTCGCATTGGGGACACGCCGGGCCGTTCGCTTTTTTCTTGGGTTTGTTAATGGTCTGCTCATTAAGATCGATGAAACCTTTTTCGTTCCATTTTTCAACTTCTTTTAAAATTTTCCAAATTTTCAAAGTGTTTTTAAATTCTTTCACTTCGAATTGTAAAACCACATTGCCGTCGGTTTTGGTAGCGCGTTTAACAAAGACACCCTTCTGTTCCAATCGTGAAAAGTGATCGGGTTTTAAAGTCACCCCAAGTTCCGTTTGAAAGTGTTCAATAACTTTTTGATACTCCAACGTTACTACCCCATAACGATCGGCTTCAAATTTTCCGCTGAGTTCAACAAACTCATTGATCCAATTTATACATTGATCATCAGGTTTCAAGATTTCGCCTTTACCACCCTTAAAATAGTAGTATTGATAGAATTCAAAAAATGATTCTAGCGCTTCCGCGTCCAATAAGTTAACCCTTTGCAATTCGTCAGGTCCTTCTGGGTTGTCCGGCGCTTTTCCCATTTCGAAAGTCGCTAATTTGATTTTTACCAACAAGGTTGCAGCTTGCTCCAAACGTTTTGGTGATTCGGAAAAAATTCTTTGCGCATATTGTTTTAGCAAGGACCATTCAATCGTATATTTGTTTTTGTCCTTCTCGTCAGGCTGCTGACCTTTGTGGGTCATCGCGTGGTACAAAGAGCCAAAAATTTTTGCCACTTGATCTTCCGGACAAGGACTGGAATCCTTTTCCATTTTTACCGAGCGGACCTCTTGGGTCAGGTGTTTAATTCTTTCCACAACCGATTTAAAAATGACTTTTAAAATTTGCGGTGCGCTTTCGACTTGTTGTTTGTAGATTTCAACCGGAAGTTCGACGCATTTGGTTTCTAAATTGGCAATTGCGGTAAAGGAATGGGTGGTCGAACCAATCAGGCTTGACTCTCCCAATACTTGGGAATTTCCTAAAGTCGCAATGTCGATATTTTTTTTCGGACGTTGTAGACATATGTTTACCGATCCGGATTGGATCACGTAAACACTGTTGATTTTATCGTTCTCTTTAAAAAGAACATCACCTTTTTTAAATACTTTTATTGCCGACATAGATTCTCCCTAATCAATATCTTTTCGACAGAATAGGAGAGAATCTAAATGGATACGGTAGTATTACATAGACAGTTCTGGACCTTTTTTGAAGTAAAGGGATTCGATCATTTCCTTCTGATCATTTGATTCTGTCGTATCCTGCATATCGCCTGGAGGACGTAGGCCCTTTTTCTTAATCTTTTCGACCAAGGTCGTGCGATTTAATCGCAAAATCATGGCAGCTTGGTTTCGATTCCAGCCCGTTTTTTCCAAGGCTCTTAAAATCAGAGAATTCTCGAAATTATCCACTGCAGTATTAAAATCGACTCCCTCATCAGGGATTTCTAGATTTTTTTCCATTACTTTATTGGAAGCCATTGTTCGATACTTCACTGGCAGATCATTTAACTCAACTATGCCTTGGCCTTTTAGAATCGCAATTCGTTCAACCAAATTTTCTAATTCACGAATATTACCCGGCCATGGGTAACACATTAAACAGTCGTTGGCTTCTGAAGTAACACCCAGAAGTTTACGGTTTTTTTGTTTATTGAATTGTTCAATGAAATGAGCAAACAAAAGAGGAATATCAGATTTACGATCGCGTAAGGCGGGGATAACTATCGGGATTACGTTTAAACGATAAAATAAATCTTCACGAAATTTGGATTGTTCAACGGCGACCTCTAAATTTTTGTTAGTCGCTGCAATAATCCTTACGTTTACCGAGATACTTTTTGTTGAACCAACTGGTTCAAATGAACGCTCTTGTAACACGCGAAGAAGTTTTACTTGTAAGGCCGGCTCTAGATCGCCGATTTCATCCAAAAAGATTGTGCCACCATCGGCCATTTCAAAACGACCAATTCGATTGGCAACGGCCCCGGTAAAGGCACCTTTAATATGGCCGAATAATTCGCTTTCCAAAAGTTCACTGGGGATTGCTCCACAATTGATTGCTACGAAAGGTTGCTCTGCACGAGGAGAATTAAAATGTACGGCTTTCGCAACCAACTCTTTTCCGGTTCCGCTTTCACCAGTAACTAGTACAGTTGAATCGGAATCAGCTACGCGTTCGATAAGATTTAGAACTGCGCCGATTTCCTGACTCTGACCAATGATTTGTTCGAATTTATATTTTTTGCCCAGCTCTGAACGTAAGAGATTGTTTTCATGTTGAAGTTTTTTATGAGTCAGTGCTTTCTCTACCAAACTCATCATTTCATCTAAACTAAAAGGTTTGGTGATGAAATGGAAGGCTCCTCGTTGAGTGGCCTTAACTGCAGACTCTATTGTTCCATGTCCCGTTAACACTATCACTTCGCAGGAAGGGTAAACGGTCTTGATATAACTCATTAACTCTAATCCATCACCGTCCGGCAGATTTAAATCAACAAGTGCTAAATCGATGGGAGTTTCGCCTTGGCAAAGGTTTTTAGCTTCTTCAACCTTGTTGGCTGTTAAAACATTAAGACCTTTTCTGTCTAAAGCTCGAAATAGAGTAGTGCGAATAGAGGACTCATCATCAACAATAAGGACCCGTTGTGTCTTCATGAACCTTCCTTCCGTGGCAGGCAGCGAGATGTGCTTTATATTATGTTAAAATGTTTTTGACGGTACTGTCAAAAAAACGTGTCAGTAATTAGACCTATTTTTATAAAACTGGACGAGAGAAGGTGACTTTAATTGTCTGGAAAGTTGTGTTGGATTTGATGGCTTCTAGACTTCCGTTGTGATCGTTTATAATTTGGTGTGCTACGGACAGGGCTAGGTGTGAAAACCCTTCAAAACCGTTGCTATTATCGATAAAAAGCATTTCGTATTCATTTTCTTTTTTCAAAATATGGATTTCTATGATCCCTTTATCGTT
>JAYVAZ010000614.1:0-2727 GCA_043750675.1 Pseudobdellovibrionaceae bacterium
AGCCACGCAATCAGCTAAATAATATGTCATGGCCGGCAAATCTCGGAGGTAACTGCGCGAACTAGAATATTCTGCATTCAATTTATTACCATAGCTTCCGGCAATTATATTTCCGTTTGGAAGCGTACAGCCGCCTAGGATATCCGTAAGTTCTGCAGCGGGACGGCCTGATAAAGTAAGTGTCGGACCTAAGTTGAGCGGATCCAGCGTAGCACTCCAAACACTGGCGCCAGAATTGTAGCCGCCCAGCAAAAAACCGCCACTAGCTAGATCTATCAGGGAACGAATCCCATCGGTCAACAAATTCGAAGTCACATTAGATGTGGTTGTTAAAGAAATGGCGTTCGTATCACTATTGAATCGAAGTTTTAAAAGCAAAGAAGTAGTCCCTGTTTGCGAACCAAAGTAGAGATCAAAAACAGTTGGAATCACATAGGTGTAAGCTGTCGCAAGAGTTGCCGTTCTTGTTCCAGTCGGTTGGGCCGCTACCGTGTTCGTAACTACGATACTTGCCAAGCCCACAGGGCCGGACGGAGCCGTACAGCTGATTTGAGTTGCCGATATAAGGGAAATATTTGAACAATCGGCTCCGCCAACCGTCACACTTACTCCGGAGAGAAAATTAGCTCCGGTCAAGGTGAGCGTGTTCGTTCCTGAGGTGCTGCCGGTGCTGGGGCTTACCGCAGAGATTGAAATGTCGGGGGTTGAAGATATTTCTTTTTCTTTCGCCTTGCCGCAACCAAAAATAGCCAAAAAAACGACACTTCCTAAAATTACGTTCTGCGTTTGTTTCATTCTATTCTTATCGGCTGTTTTAAATAAAAATTAAATTAAATTTTCGTTAAGAAGGTTGATTTCTGCTGCATTAGAGCGCCTCATAAACAGCATGTAACATGATCTATTCTTCGCGCTTAAATTGCCGCTCGACATTGGCTTTTGACAAACCCCTTGAAAGCACACTAAAAAGATCTTATCAAAATATTCAAGTTTATTGAAATGAAAACTGGCGGAGCAATTCCTTTAGCGCGATTTTACCCACATAATATATGTTTCGGTCGCTCTCGATGCTCGCACTAAAAATGCAATCAGCATTTTTTCCATCTGGCACAAGGACCTCTCGCTCGCGAGGTGAGTGGTCCTACCACAAAATAGGGGGAATTTAGGATTTAAGTTAAGGTCAGTTTAGCAATAAACAATCTTAAACAGAAAATTTGTGGCGTAACGTAAGACTTGTTGGGGCTGACCAATCGGAAAAAGGGGCCGGTGCGAGCGAGGGATAGATTAGGTTGGAATCAAAAAGTCTTTTTATTTGTCTTAACCTACGCCGAGCCTGCGAGGTATAAGTGCAGAGCCCCAGAGGGGTGGCGCCTAGAAAGCACCCGAGCCAGCGAGGAGTCAGAGCGGAGAGGCAGAGCCTCGAAACTGGAGAAAGCGGGAGTTTTTGCCGGGCGCATGAAATAGGTCCAACTAAGAAAATTCCCGCTGGTATTGATCCCTTAATCTTTTGTGATTTGTAAAAAGTTATCATTTGAATAATCCTGTTTTGGGTCATTTATCCGTGACATTAGTGGACAAGAGCGAATTAGAAGTATTCTATTTATGGACACCTAAGTTGTGAAGTGATACTAGCCAGTTATGTCCACATCGCTTTATTTTTATCGAGTTCAAAAAAAAAGTAAAAAGAAGCCTGTAAAAAAAATCCTATGCTAAATTTAATTCTTATTTATTTAAATCATGGTTTCTTTTTGGCTTAAAATCACACCGATTTACTAAAAAGTTAATTTTTCAATCGGGGCCTAAGCAAACAAATAGATCGGGGCGAAATTCAAATGTCTATCAAAATGAATCACGCCAAAGTGCGAGCCCTTTTGTAAGTTGAATCCATACATTTTCAATGGCAGGATCTGTCTAAACTATGGTCTGGTTGTCAGACGCGGCCAAAAGGTCTGTGAGTACAATATTCCAATTATTATGATCATCCTTTTGCAGATAATAAAGGCGACTTCCGATTTGGTTAAAAGAAGCGCCTTTTAAATGAAAAACTCTGTTCCCTATTACATCAAATTCAGAATCTTGTAGATGATAGCTTTCCTTAAAATAGACGGCAGAATCACTAGAATATGTTCTTTTTTCCTGATATCGATCGACTTCAACTTGAAGTTTGGTGATGGGGTCAATGGCAACTATAGAATATTCCGTTACTTTTGAAATTGCGTTGGTTAAGGTTTGTTGGACATATATTTTCGTCATTTGATTTGGCAACGCATTCTCTTTTGACTTATAAAAATAGCCGGTCACATTCAAAATGTATTCACCATTTTCATCCAACAGAACATCGCCAAAAAAAAGATATTTTTTGTTGATTTGAATCGTGCCACTAGTTCCAGTGTACTTTTGCGCTTCCGTAATTAGCGTCAGCTTTTTTGTCGCGTAATCGAATTTATAAATCTTCGATTTGGGATAAGTGCTTTGTGCTGCAAATATTAAGTTTTTTCCGGTGTCTATTCCAGCAAAATTATAGCAGGAAGTACCCGCTGTTGTCGACAGAGACGCCAGTTCAGTTAGAGTTTGACGATCTAAAATTTTATACAAGCAGGTATCCGAAGGATTGTTCATACTAATTTTAGTAAATATGATCGAATCATTAATAAATGAACCTTGGATCTGACTATAATCAAGGCCAGCGACTGTAAAGATTTTAGCGATAGAATTATCTTCAGTATTCCA
>JAYVAZ010000615.1:0-1853 GCA_043750675.1 Pseudobdellovibrionaceae bacterium
GCTGCGGTGACCGCCTTGGGTGCGACGATTGCCAGCGATTCCGATTAAGAGTTAACGTATTCCCCAGTGATGAAACATCTTGCAAAGGCTCCCGAGTTTTTAAGAAAAGACGCTTATTTCGTAATGATTATTGTTACCGATGATCGAGAACAAAGTCCGATCAACACCGAATCTTTTTTATCGCAGATAAAGGCCCTCAAGGGTGGCTCTTTGGATAAAATGATATCGTACGGAGTATTTCATATTTCAACCTTCAACGGAACTTCCTATAACTATGACGTCAACGGTTGGGATAAGCTATTCAAAGCAACGGTCAGCAAAGCCTTTGAATTGGATTCGCCCAATTACGGAGAACTTCTTTCTAGTATTGGTGAAGACTTAGTGGAAAAGATCTTCTCGTTTAATAAGACCATTAATTTAGATCAAAAGCCTGTACCTACTACGATCGTGGTTAAATACAAAGGCGTGGTTTTAAAACCGGGGTTACCAGAAAACGGCGGGCAATGGAGCTATGACCCTATCTATAATTTCATTCGTATCGAACCCAGCGTTAGTATTGATCCTAAAGTCCAAGAGTTCCAAGTCAGTTTTAGCGTAGCACCTGGCTATGAGTAGCGCAGATTGTAAATACGAGCAGCCGCTAACCATCACAGGTCGCTTCACCTTTGAAATTAGTGCTCGTTAATAACGGCCACCGGCCCGCCTTTTTTTAATTTAAGGCGGTACAGCGGAATCAGCGCAATCAACATGATGAACATCATAATGTAAACTAATTGGATAAACGTCATCATAAACACCTGATTCTGAACTTTAAAATACAGGGCCTTAATTCCGGCGTCAGAGTTTAACGCAAAACCCACACTATCAGATAATTTATTTTGCATCATCGACGTCGTACCATTAACGAAGGCCTGTGCCTGCGGCTTCAGAGCCGTTACATGCGCCGAAAGATCAAGGTAGTTCTGATGACTACGGGTATTTAATAGTGTCGCTACCAATGCCACACCGACGCTACCGCCTATCTGTCGAAAAAGATTCATCATGCCTGCAACTTGCCCTAAATTAATGCCGGAAAATTGTGCTAAAATCGAAGAATTAATGGGAACAAACAGAAAAGACAATGCGAATCCACGTACGTAAAGCATCCTTAATATTTCACCTTTTTGCGAAAGCGGTGAAAACCGAGTCATTAAAAATAGACAAAGTTCGATCATAGCAAATCCAATAAATATCAATATTTTTGGATTGGTCCCGGCCTGCATTCTTTTTCCGATAAATGGCATCATCGCCATAGTTACTAATGAACCCGGAATAAAAAAGGCGCCGATTTGGGTAGCGTCGTAATGGTAGGCACGACCTAAAAACACCGGCATTAAAAAAACAACGCCATATAGGAAGAACCCCAACACTCCCATCATCATCACGCCACTTTGAACCGCAGTGTTTTTAAGGAGCCTAATATTAATAATTGGATTTTCGGCCTTGGTCTCCCACCAAACAAATGCTGGCAAACAAATAGCGGCAATAATAATATTTAGGATAATCACTTTGGATGACAACCAGTCTTCCGATTCACCGCGCTCCAAAACGTACTGTAAACAACCAATTCCGGCGACCATTAAAGCAATACCCATCGTATCTAATTTTGGCTTCGGCCTTTTAGATTCTTCTTCAGACTGCTGCGGCTTTTTTACGTCATGAATAACCAGGGCACCGACAAAAAGCGCCAACAACCCCAATGGAAGATTAATATTAAAAATCGATCTCCAACCAAAATGATCCGTTAAGTATCCACCCATAACAGGACCTAATGTCGGTCCAATCATTACACTCATTCCAAAAATAGCTCCGGC
>JAYVAZ010000616.1:0-6986 GCA_043750675.1 Pseudobdellovibrionaceae bacterium
CATGATTTGACAAAAAACTTTTCCAATTGTTCCTGTTCCAATAACGCCGACGGTTTTTCCATGCAAATCAAAGCCGACCAGTCCGTCCAATGAAAAATTCATTTCGTGAACTCGGTTGTGTGCTTTATGAATTTTACGATTTAATGTCAGAAGTAAACCTACCGCATGCTCTGCAACTGCGTAGGGCGAATATTCAGGCACTCGTACGACCGTGATGCCCAATTGAGTAGCACTTTTTATATCGACATGATTATAACCTGCAGATCTTAGCGCGATTAACTTAATTCCAAGATCTTTTAAGATTCGTAATGCTTGCGCATTCGCACGGTCGTTTGCAAATAAACAAACAGCATCGCAGCCCTGTGCAAGCGTCGCTATCTGTTCAGTAAGTCTTAGATCTAGAAAGTGGAGGTCATGTTTGGACTTATTGGCAGCCTCGAGAGCTTCTCGGTCAAATTTATGAGTGTCAAAAACGGCAACTTTCATGATATCAGAGCATTAAAATGATCATAAGACTTAAAAAATTTACTAGCTCTCGCCAGCAACTGTTTTTCGGTCTTATGCTCAAAACTTTCAAAATCTTCCAGTCCAATAACTTTTTTTGCCAAAGTCTTCGCTTGATGGGTTACCAGATGTTCTTGAAAATGCTTTTTTGCCAGTCCTGGTCCTATTAATAAAAGTTGATCTGCATTCTTTAGCCTGTTGGCTAAATCTCTATAATAGTGTTCTGAATTATAATCCACTTTTGTTGCATGCTTGTTTTGAGGTCGGAAATCTCTATCTTTTTTATTCACAATAGTTTTTTCAATCCCTGAGTTTTTCAAAGCAAAAATATGGGCATTTTTCGAATCTAGCCATACAACATAGTCATTCATAAATTCTCCTTCAGATACGGTCTTCTTCACTGGATCCCGGCTTGAGTAATCCTAATGTGTTAATTTTAAGTGATTTTCTACTTTCAATACTCCGGGCGCATTCCAGGCAGCTAATCCAGCATCTCCAATTTCGTAATTTGAATGAACGTTACCGGAAAGTGTTACGCTATTGCCACTGACTGCAACGTTAATTTTACGGCCTTCGCGTTCAGCCGAACGTTTTAGCGCCGCTTCAATGCGAGTTTTAACATCAGCAGTTTGAACTTGAGTTTTAATGGTCACTTCGTTTGTAACTCCGCGAACTCCCATTAACGGTTTCACGACATTAGCCGCAGCTGTTCTTTGAAACGCCCATGTTGTTTCTCCGCGAAGTGTAACCCATCCACGGTCAACAGAAACTTTAATACCTGCAGGTACTTGATAGTTCCAATCCATGGCAGCTAAGGCAGCGTTAGCAATTTCTTCATCTGTCTTTTTATGAGTACTAGAAATATCAACTTCAATTTCATCTGCAACAGCTCGAACTCCGCCAACTCGCTGCGCGACTTGTTCAGCATTACTTTTTTCAAAGTAGTGAGGAACAGTTCCTCGGAGCGTGACTATTCCGTCGTTAACCGTTACGGCAATTTTAGAATCTGAAACACTCGGGTCCCATTGAAATTCTTTTTTTACGTCATCTTGAATTTGTGAATCTGATTTCTCGAATAAATTGAACATAGATCTCTCCTTAGTTGTAATAGGCTTTCTTGAACGATTGTTTAATGCTCTTTACAAGCTGCAGATTCTAAGCCTCAGGTGGGTATCACTACCGTCGTCAGCGCAGTCGAATAAAAAAATGAGGGGACATTTTTACGTTGGTTAGCGACAACTTACCCCCCAATAATTTAGATGAAATATATTTCTCGTCATTTTAAGGTGAATACGGAGATTATTTTTTCTAGAGTGACTTTTCGCCCCGCTGCAAAAAATTGAAAGTCTACGTGAAGCACACCAACGATCTGAATGTATGTCAGTGATATTGCACGCCTTCTCTTGTTTATAAGATAAATTTTTACTATGAAGGACACTTGCCAGTCCCAGAGCAGATTGAATTTATGATTGCCTTTCGCCAATTTAACCTAGCTTACGATTTAGCTCTTAAAAATCTGCAACAAATGCAATCCAATACGGCGGTTAATGTAGATTCTGATCGAATTGCGCGTTTAGCTTTACCAACTTCCCGCCGTTAGAACTTTAATCAGAAGTCGCGTAAGTGAAATTGAAGACATGCGCGCAATACCTGCCCTACTTCGTTTGTTAACAGAAGGACAAAATCGCTCCAAACTTGGCGAATCGTTATTTCTCACTGGAGAAAGCTATGAGTCTTGTGTTCGTAAAGCACCGCGCACCAAATGGGCTCAATTATGCTTTGATAAGCTATCAAATTCCGTCGCATTAAATTATTCAGGATCCGGCGGCACACGTATTCCAAGGGATATCAAAAATCGAATGGAAGAATTGCAAAAAGTTTTTCAAAGGTCTGTTATTGAATAGAATTTCGAAAGGATGAAGTAAGGGGAGTATTTGTGAGAGCTAAAATTACAGAAATAATGTCAACTGCGCTAGCCACTATTAAATCTACAGACGGTTTGCTTGAATCTTATATTAAAATGAAAGAAAATAAAATTCGTCATCTTCCGGTTAAGGACAGTCATGGAAATGTCATTGGAATAATTTCTGACCGAGATTTTCAACGGGCTATGGAGTCAGTTCCATCAAATCCCGAGAATGCGGTCGATTTCGGCTCTGGAGGATTAGTACGTGATTATGTGTGCTCATCAGTTAAATCGGTTCCATTTGATACTGAATTAATTTCTGTGGTTCAGGAAATGATCGACAGTAAAATCAGTGCAGTTCTGATAACGAGCGACGATAAAACAATTGGAATTATAACCCATGGAGATTTATTGAAAATTTTAGCAGACAGTCTTTATCCCATTAAAGATAAAGTGACGGCATAAATGAAGAACTGGTTATCCAAGACGCCCATCGGCGAAGTTGCTCGCAACCTAGCTTTGAATGGGATTTAGAGTGAATGTGAGTATTTGCTCTAAATCTTGGGCCCGCAAACAAATACCTTTGAGAAAAAATACAGAAAACAAATCGTCTGGCGGAAAAACTTTGGTCATTGCGGGTTCCGAAGGGAAATGGGGTGCGGCAATACTTTGCGCAAAGGCCGCATCACGGTCGGTAGCAGGCTATGTTTATGTTTAAGTAAAAATAAAGATTTTCCCAGTTATCAACATCCTGATTTTCTGACAATAAAAAAAATAAGTGGTCTGTCCGAATTTCAATTAATTGCTGTTGGCCCAGGGTTGAATGGCAAAAAGTTTATTGAAGAATGCATTTTGAAATTCATTAAGTTGAATTTTAGCACTGTAGTTTTAGACGCAGAGGCATTAAATACATTGGCCAAGATGAAGAAACTTCCCAAACTTCCCGTAACTTGGATTTTGACCCCGCATGAAGGTGAACTTTCAAGATTACTAGATGTTTCTAGCAAGAAAATAAAAGCAAATCGAAAGAAGTATGTTTTGATAGCTCAAAAAAATTCGGCTGCATTATTTTACCTAAAGGATTTCATACTTTAGTTGCTGATTCGGCGTCCATCTGCAAAGTAAATTCTGGAAATTCTAGCTTAGCTAAAGCTGGGACCGGTGATGTATTAACTGGAATCATAGCCGGATTTTTGAGTCAAAGTGTAAAACCAATTCGCGCGGCCTGCTTAGCCGCCTACGTTCACGGGATGATCGCCGATCAGTGGGCTGCCAATGGGAAGGATCATTTAAGTCTAATGGCTAGCGATATGTTGGTTCAATTGCCAACCGTTCTAAAAAAATTGCGATAAAATATATTTAATTAGGTTCAGGTTTTGTTTTCAAAAGCTTACTATGAAGTTCTAAAGTTAGGGTTTCGATGCGTTCACTCAGTTGATGAGTGATGTCAGTTAGTTTCGCATTTTGCTCGAGTAATTCGATTAGGTGCAAAGTTTAAATAGCAGCTAATTGAATCGATATTTAGTTCGTGCCGTAACAAGAAATTCATATCCAGACATAATTGGCATTTGAACATCTGTGAGCACCAGATCAATACTTTCGTGTTCAAGGATTTTTAGGCCTTCTAAACCATTGTTAGCCGCAAACACATGGCAGTCTTTTGTACTTAGCTGCTGGTGTAAAATTTCTCTAAACAGTTGGTTGTCTTCGATTAGTAGTATATTCATAAATTCATTTCGGCAGATCCTAACTCAAACTCAATTTATTGGACTCAGTTCGATTGAGATGCGACTCAGGATCTAAAAGACTTTAGATTTAATCGTTATGACCCATTCAAGCAATAAGAGGAAAGTCACCATTATTAGTTAAAATTACTTTTTCTTAACGCTAAATATCTTTTAAGTGGCTTCGTTGATTTCACTATCTTTAATTTGACCTCGATATTTTATATGTAGTGCTTAATTCTTAATACAGGCCTAGCGTGGTGTTAAGAACCAATTAATAATCCTATTTTTGTGATTCATCTATTTTCTTTCGTCACTTATTCATGGAATCGAGGCTTAAGATGCCCAAGAAAAGCAGTTTGGTTTCTAAAAAAAATCATCAATTTAAAAACATAAATCAATCCAAAAAAGTCAACGAAGGTCATGGATCGTTAGAAAAATTTCGACGGATGGCAACTGTGATTCAGGATTCTAATGATGCTATTACGTTTCAAGATTTAGAAGGTAATATTTTAGCTTGGAACCGTGGCGCAGAATTGATGTATGGGTATTCTGAAGCAGAAGCGCTAAGAATGAATATCGTCGACACCGTTCCGTCTGAATACCAAGCTGAAGCCCGGGCCTTTCTGGTCTCGTTAAAACGTGGCGAATTAGTCGCGACGTTAGAAACGAAACGAAAAACTAAAGGTGGAAAAATTCTAGATGTGTGGCTTACAAATACTAAGCTCACTGATGACAAAGGTACTCTTACAGGTATAGCCACCACCGAACGTGATATTTCAGAACGTATGGGTTCGTTAGAAAAATTTCGACGAATGGCTACGGTTATTCAGGATTCTAATGATGCGATTACATTTCAAGATTTAGAAGGTAATATCCTAGCTTGGAATCGTGGTGCAGAATTGATGTATGGATATTCTGAGGCGGAAGCGCTAAGAATGAACATCGTCGACACTGTTCCGTCTGAATACCAAGCTGAAGCCCGCGCGTTTTTAGTCTCGTTAAAAAGAGGCGAATTGGTCGCGACGTTAGAAACAAAACGAAAAACAAAAGATGGTCGCATTATCGATGTGTGGCTTATTAATACCAAGCTGACGGATGACAAAGGTACGCTTACAGGTATCGCCACCACCGAACGTGATATTTCTGAACGTATGGGATCGCTAGAAAAATTTCGACGAATGGCAACTGTTATTCAGGATTCTAATGATGCTATTACGTTTCAGGACTTAGAAGGTAATATTCTGGCTTGGAATCAGGGTGCGCAAACAATGTATGGCTATACTGAAGTTGAAGCACTACGTATGAATATCATCGATACGGTTCCGACTGAATATCAGGAAGAAGCGCGTGGGTTTTTAGCCTCTTTAAAACGCGGAGTGCTTGTTGCTAATTTAGAAACTAAACGAAAAACAAAAGACGGCCGAATTATCGACGTCTGGCTTATTAATACCAAGCTCACCGATGACAAAGGTAATTTAACGGGAATTGCGACAACTGAGCGAAATATCTCTGAGCGTAAACTCTATGAAATGTCACTTCGGGACAAAGCGCGCGAGCTGGAGTTTCTTCGCGAAGGACAAATTACTCTTTCAGATAGAATGCGCGGGGAACAAGATGTGTCGCGCTTAGGGCAAAGCGTGTTGAGCCATTTGGCTCCCTTTCTTAATGCACAAATGGGTGCCTTTTATTGTTTAACTGAAGAGAATATTCTAAAGAGAGTGAGTGGGTATGCGTATTCGAAGCATGAAGATAAAGAAAAAAATATTCCTCTTGGAGAAGGTTTAGTCGGACAAGTTGCAATAGGAAAACGACCGATTCTGCTTGAAAACCTACCCGCTGATTACTTTAATAAAATTGGCTCTGATTTAGGTCAATCTTCACCGCGTTCACTGCTGTTAGCACCCATATTTTACGAGGGAAAGGTCAACGGGGTTATCGAGCTGGCCTCTTTTACCTCTTTTACTGAGCATCAAAAAACTTTTCTTGAGCATGTGTCAGAAAATATTGGTATTGCCATTAACACTTCGATCAGTCGAAAAAAACAGCAAGAGCTACTGGAGCGGTCACAGAATTTAACAGAAGAATTGCAAGCGCAACAAGGCGAGTTGAAGGCAACAAATGATGAACTTGAAAAACAATCGAGTGCACTTCAGGAATCGCAAACGAAACTAAAAAGTCAAAAGTCAGAACTCAAAGTGACAAATGAACAACTTGAGCTTCAGCGAGATACTTTAAATGAAAACAATGTGGCGCTTCGAAAAGCGCAAACTCTTTTAGAAGAGCGATCGGCTGAAGTTCAACGTGCCAGTCAGTACAAATCTGAATTTCTAGCCAATATGTCCCATGAGTTAAGAACTCCACTGAATAGTTCATTGATCTTAGCTAAACTTCTTGAAGACAACATTAACGGAAATCTAACAGTTGAACAAATTCAATATGCCCATTCTATTTCGATGGCAGGAAATGATCTTTTAAATTTGATCAATGATATTTTAGATCTATCCAAAGTCGAAGCTGGAAAACTTGAAATTAGGCCGGAAAGCGTATTTTTACCAAAAGTTTTTGCGGTGCTTGAGCGAAGTTTTGAATCCATTGCCAAAGATAAGAAATTAAAATTTGAAATAAAAATAGATCCAGATGTCCAGGATACAATATTAACCGACCGTCAACGATTGGAACAGGTTTTAAAAAATCTACTCTCTAACGCGTTTAAATTCACAGAAAAAGGACATGTCACCCTTCATGTTTCGAAAACTAAAAGTCAAAAAATTTCATTTAATGTTATTGATTCGGGTATTGGTGTTGATGATGCTCAACATGCAGTCATTTTTGAAGCTTTTCGACAAGCA
>JAYVAZ010000617.1:0-2550 GCA_043750675.1 Pseudobdellovibrionaceae bacterium
AGGCGGTGTACCTATCGCGACGGCGCTGTCACTGGTGACCGGAATTCCAACCGCCTTTATTCGTAAACAGGCTAAAGAATACGGAACCTGCCAATTTGCTGAAGGCGCCGAAATTAAAAACAAAAGAATCTGTATTATTGAAGATGTGATCACAACTGGCGGCCAGGTGATCTTAAGCGCCGAAGATTTAAAAAATTCGGGCGCTCATATATTAAAAGTCTTATGTGTGATTCATCGTGGAAGTGGTCACGAACCGAAACTGGAAAAACACGGGCTTTCTATGCAGGCACTCTTTACACAGGCTGAACTGGGCAAAGCGTAATCGTTCCGCCGTCCACCACTATCATTAATGCGGCTTAGCTTGCAAAGAAAGTCTTTCTTTAGCTTTTTCCCGACTCTCACGATTTTTCATATGCTGTAAAAAATCATCCGCGATTTTTCCCCGCGAGCAAGAAGTATGCTTCTCTAAGGGTTTTTTATAGCTTCGACCACGACTTCTTAATTGTTCTGAATCCAAATCGACCAAACTTTTCAAAGGGTACTGATTAATGATTAAGGTCATTTCATTCAAACGACTTTGAACCAAGTTCGACGAATCAGTGACGTTAATAAATTCCAAATTTGAACCGGCGATTTTGTACGATTTTAATTGGTCCCCATCCTTTTTCACCATGGCGTAAAGTTCTTTTGCCTTGCCTGCACTTGAATTGATATAAACAATTCCCGAGTCATACGCGTATTTAGGTACAAACTTAAACGTACCACTAGAATAAAGGTCGTGAAGTCGCTTTTCAATTGTCATCTCTTCTAGGTAAAAAGAGGTAATGAAAATGTCAAAAGATTCCGCGTATTTTCGAAACGCCTCTTCCAAACGCTTCTGATCTTGCGAATTTAAATTGATTTGTAAACTGCCAATTTTTAATGATTGTTTTAAAGCATCAAAAGCATTGAGATCATTCATGGCATTGGAACGGATTGTTTCATCAGTGCGCCCCAGTTTTTCTTGTTCGATCATAAACAAGTGATGCATAAATTCGTGCACTAGGGTCCAACGATTCGTATTTTCCCTAACTAAGATGGCCGCCTTATCATCAAGTGCCTCGATGTTCTCAGACTGTTTCGGAAGGTATACTCCCAATGTAAACTGATCATTCTTAGCATCATCTACAGTCAAGGCATTCCACTTGGACTGTAGACCAACGGTTAAATTAGATGCGGATGCAATGGCATCACATCCCGATTTATCACTGGGAACTTTAAAAACATTGACACCTGTTCGATCAATAAACTTTAAACTTTCATCAATAGAGGTGGTCAGTACGGCCTGTAAATAGGTAGCATTAAACGGTTTAGCAAAACTAGCTATTTCAATATCTTCTTCGCCAATCACGCTAAAGTTCGCACGATCACCGTCAGCGGCGGTAAAATCACAACTTCCCCCAGAAGGCGTCGCCGCTATCAGGTTAGTCGATGACTTTTTTCCGCTATCAGAACAGCCAATCATCAAGGCAACAATAATAACTCCGGTAAAAGTTTTTGCTATAGTTGGAAGTGAACTCACAATGCAGCTCCGTTGCGGTAATTAAAATTCACTACGCACTCATAGGCTTTTTTATTTCCCGCCGGCAAAGAAATTTCAGAACAATTAAGGTCGCCGCCGATAATTCGAATACGGTCAGCTTCATTACGAACTTTTAATTCAGGAGACAAAGTAAAATAAAGAACCCGCGCATCTTCATTTCGGATAACCCATTTTCCGGTTCCATCAGTTTTATTTAAAAATAACTTTTCGCCTTTATAGTCTTGCTCCATATTGCCATTTTCGTGATTCCCGTTAGAATGAAAACCATGTTGTTGCCCTTGCAACTGAGCCATCCCGTATCGATATTCTATATACATATTACAGTCGTAAGTTTTAATTACTCCGGCCTCAACCTTTGTCTGTTCAAAACAAACGATATTTTTACCTTTACGCAGTTTGGCCGGCATCCAACCTTCGGTACCATCATCTTCTGTCGTTTTAACCTGTAAAGAGTTAAATAAAACTTTAGCATCGATACCGTGAAGTGAAATCACTCCCCAGTTTCGATAGTTTGGATATACCAATATTAAGTTTTGACCCACGTAATTTTTTTGCAATAGAAAGGGTCCCTGATCGTTCCCAGAATCGCCATTTTGGTCGGGCACGACGATAGGGGTTGGAGTCGGTAATGGTTGCGCATTACTTTCGCCGGTGGCTTTTTTCTTCGCACATGCGGAAAAAGCCATAGCGGCCGCTAATAAAAATATAAGATTTAAACTCTTCATAAATTCCCTTACCTTTTGTGATAAGTGAAATCTACGGGTTCTTTGTTAAAATCTCCAATTTTTCCAATGATAACCCTGAAAATTTCGTAAATTATTGTAGCAAATCCCGGACTGTCAAAAACATCGACACCGATTACCTAATGAAAGCGTCCAATAAAGCAATGAGGAAGGGAGGTAAATCCTAATTTTTAGAAACTGCCAAACTTGAGTAATCTCTATTGACCCGTTTAAATACCAATTAAA
>JAYVAZ010000618.1:0-2782 GCA_043750675.1 Pseudobdellovibrionaceae bacterium
CTCCAGCAGTTTGCGGACATTTAAAAGAAAGTCGGTGTTGTTACTGTAGGCCATATTGATTTTCATTTGGTCAGTCAGAATCAAATCTTTGATTTGCGCTAACAAAAATGTCGCCATTGGCTGACCGTCATATTTGCGATCAACAATAAATTTTAGACGGAAAATAAAATCACCGCGCAGCTGTTTTTCTTCTTCAGTAACATCGGTCCGGATTTGTAATTCGTTTTGCCATTGATTTAAAAAATTTAAATAATGACTCTGCGCCGGGCTGGCATTAACAGCGCGCCCGATCGCGATAAGAACCAATAGTAGGAAGAGGCTTACCAGATGTAACTGAATCACGATTCTGTTGGCCCGTTTAAATTTCTTTATCATTGGCTAAATTTAGCTTGAAGAGGCTCGGATTTCTACTGTATGAAAAATGGACAGTATTCTTTACATTGAAAGAGCTATGGAAAACAAAAAACGCCTCTCAAAACAGCCTCAGCCAGTTAGAAAGAACTGGGGGCCTACTCATCATCGATTGAATCGCCAGTGGATCCCGGAACGCAAGGAATTGAATGGGCAAAAAGTTCTTTTGGCCTTTTCTTCGGGTGTGGACTCCTTTGCCGGCGCCACTTTGATGTTAGAAGTTGGAGTTGCTTTTGGGTTAGAATTTGGCGTTGCCCACGTTCATCACGGCGATTCTCAGCAAAAGAAATATCGCGATTTAGCACTACAGGCAGCCCAACGATTTGCAAAAACCGCGGCGGTTCCTTTTTATTCTACTAAGGCATCGGCTGCTTTAAAATCAGAACAAGACTTTCGTGAATTCAGATACCAAGCATTGCGCTCTTTAAAAGAAGAAAACGGATACGATGTTATCGTCACCTTTCATCACCTGCAGGATCAACTAGAAACCCGCCTCCTGCATTTAATTCGTGGCAGTGGAAGTGCTGGACTATTGGGAATTCATCCACGCAGTACAGACCTATGGCGTCCGTTTTTGCAGTTTGAAAAAAATGATTTCATAGACCTTTGCCAACAGCGAAACATAAGATTTGTTGAGGATCCCAGTAATGCTAAAGTGGATTTTAAACGGAATTGGTTGCGGGAAAAATGGCTGCCTGTTTTGGAGCGGAAATATCCGGGATCGGTGAAAAGTTTGGCGCGTTCACTGGCCGTCCTAGCTGAAGAAATGAAGCATTCCAAGCAAATTGAGAATTCTCAATTAAACTCAACTGAAATATCTCTGTCACAATACAAAAGACTTGAGCCGCTTCAGAGGAAAAGTTGGGTGCTCAATTGCCTTAAATATAACAAACAACGTTCTTTTTCCTCCTCTCAAATAGAAGAAATTTTAAAACAACTGGACAATAGGAAGAAAAGTCACATATTCGAATTAGCCGGGATTCGATGGGTTGTTAACGCGGGGCAAATTCAAGCCTTAAAGCTCGTCTAAAGTTTTTCGTTTTCTTGTCGGGTCTCTGCAAAAAATGGTATTCTTTACGTGTAGCTCTGCCCTTCGCCATTGGCGAAAAGCATCAGCAGACAGGAGTTCAAGATGAAGTCGGCACAAAAAACAATGGCCCTATGGTTCTTTCTCGTCATCCTTGCGATATTTGTATTTCACAAATACGAAACTCGCCAGCAAACTATGATTATGGATTTTAATTATTCAAAATTTTCTGATGCCTTAAAAGCAGGGGAAATTGCCAGCGTGACCTTCCATCCGGAGACGTCCGAAATTTCGGGCGAGGTTAAGGCTGATTTCGAAAAAAAGTACAGCGGTAAGCAGTACAACATCACGGGGAACGTTGCCGACGAAGGATTTAAGTTCGTTGTAGCCAACGGTCTTACACCAAATTATGAGCGCGGCGAAAGCGGCTCTTTTATGCAAAGTTTTTTAATTAATTATTTGCCGATCATTTTGATCGTCGCGATGTTTTTGTTTATTATGCGCCAGATTCAAGTCGGCGGTGGTAAAGCGATGTCTTTCGGGAAAAGTAAAGCCAAACTTCTAAATGAAAGTAAAAACAAAGTTACTTTTAAAGAAGTGGCAGGGGTCGAAGAGGCAAAAGACGAATTGCAAGAAATCGTGCATTTTCTAAAGGATCCGAAAAAATTTACCAAATTGGGTGGACGTATCCCAAAAGGGGTTTTGCTAGTAGGTTCTCCCGGAACAGGGAAAACTTTATTGGCGCGTGCGGTGGCTGGGGAAGCCGGTGTTCCGTTTTTTACAATTTCCGGTTCTGACTTCGTGGAAATGTTCGTCGGTGTCGGTGCTAGTCGTGTGCGTGATTTATTCGAGCAAGGTAAAAAGCATGCTCCTTGTTTAATCTTTATTGATGAGATCGATGCGGTTGGACGTCATCGTGGCGCGGGCATGGGCGGTGGACATGATGAACGGGAACAAACATTAAATCAGTTATTAGTTGAGATGGATGGTTTTGAAAGTAATGAAGGCGTTATCTTGATCGCCGCAACCAACAGACCTGACGTTTTAGATCCAGCTTTGTTGCGTCCGGGGCGTTTCGACAGAAGAGTGGTTGTAAACAAACCAGACCTTAATGGCCGTGTTCAAATTCTTGCCGTTCACACTAAAAAAACTCCGTTGGGACCTGATGTTGACCTTAGCAAAATTGCTCGCGGTACTCCTGGTTTTTCCGGCGCTGATTTAGAAAACTTAGTCAATGAAGCGGCCCTAGTGGCGGCTAGAACTGATAAGAAATATTTAGCTATGGAAGACTTTGAAAAGGCAAAAGACAAAGTTTTAATGGGTAGTGAACGTAAATCAATGGTC
>JAYVAZ010000619.1:0-8334 GCA_043750675.1 Pseudobdellovibrionaceae bacterium
GCCAGGATGCGGCTTGGTGGACACAAAATCATCCCGACGTACTTATAATTTCCATTCCCTCAGATCCCTTTTTTCAGAACTTCTTCCTAGCCAAACTAAAAAAAGACTTACCTAAAGATATTAATGTTATTGCACTGTCTGATTCTATCTCTTCAGATCTTATGAAGTTAGGGGATGCTTTCCAAAAGGTAAGAATCTTAAAGACCCCAATAGAGGCGTTTTATCTGTACCGAACCATCGTTGACCTAACGACTGAATATCGAGAGGGTCAGGTTCAAATTCACCCTCGTTATTTGACTAATCAAAAAATTGAAATTAACTCGGAATCTAAAAAAGGTACTCTTACCGGCCTGATGAAAAATCTTTCGGCTGGCGGTGCCTATTTAGAATCTATTAGTGGCGACCTGGAGTTAAATACTAGTTACTTTGCTAAGGTGCGTATTTTAATTGGCGATCCGGTCAGACATTATGACTTTGACGTTAGAATTGTGTGGGTAAAGCGAGTTCTTCCCAATCAACGGGGTTTTGGCGTGGCATTTGTGAATAAAGATGAAGTGTACAATAATTTGCTAAAAAATCTATAGGATGGCGTATGAGTCTATTTACTAAAATAATCAAAGGTGAGCTTCCCAGTTATAAAATATTTGAAGACGAGCTGACTTTTTCTTTTTTGGCATTGGATCAAGTCAATTTGGGTCATACTTTGGTCATTCCTAAAACCGAAACAAACCACTGGTTAGACGTTGGCCAAAAAGAGTATATCCAGGTGCATTTGAATTCGCAGAAGATTGGTAAGGCAATTATGAAGGCTGTTAGCTGTCCTCGTGTTGGCCAAATCGTAGCTGGATTTGAAGTTCCATATTATCATTTACATTTAATACCGGCTTGGTCGATTCCTGATCTTTCTTTTACAAAAGCTAAAAGAAGATCCGAACAAGAAATGAAAGAAATCCAACAAAAAATTATTTCTTTTTTGTAATTAACCTTGGATTCGCGACCTTTTACTTATAAATATTTTCAGCCGAAGGAATATCAGTTTTCATTGGATTCCATTGCGATGCCCTTTCAGGTGGCGGAGTATATTCAAAAATCGAAAATCACCTTTGTAAAGCCGCTGAAAGACATTCATGTTCTTGATCTCTGTGCTGGTTGTGGAGTGGTGGGATTCGAAATTTTTTTCCATCTGAAAACTGTTCGCCATCTGGATTTTGTTGAACTACAATCTTCCTATCAAAGTTACTTCCAGCAAAACAAAGAAATGATTTTGGAAATTGAAAAAAGTAAATCGCCCGAACAGGAGTTTTACCTTAATTTTTATTTAATGAATTATGAAAATCTAATCGACAATCCTGATTTTAAAAATAAGTATGATTTGATTGTTTCTAATCCGCCTTATTTTGTAAAAGAACAGGGAACTCAGTCTCAAAATGTGTTAAAAAATCGTAGTCGTTTTTTTATGGACTCGGATTTTCCAAAACTAATAGAAGCTATAAGTTTTGTTTTGAGACAACCAGGGCACGCTTACGTGCTAGTAAGTAATTTAAACTCGCATAAGATTGATTTAATTCAGGAAGCACGAATTCAGTGCGAAAAACTAATGGTAGATATTGAAATAGCTGATAGTGTTCGTGGTACGAATCTTATTCATATTTTCAAATAAAAATTGTGAGAAATGATTTTAATTGCTACACTGTATTTAGCTACTCTTGTGGCATGGAAGGAGGTGATGCTTGGTGAAATCGAAAGATCATAAGTACCTAGCGGAGGTGATCATCTCTTAAAAACTTTTTTTAAGAGATAATTTCATTATACCGAATTTTAACGGGGCGAACTTTTCGCCCCGTTCCTTTTTTGGCTTCCTCGTTAGCTTCCTAACGACCCAATATCTTGGGTCAATCAAACGGTGGTCCAGTCAATAATCGGCGGAACTTAAAATCCCGCGATTCAATTTTGACGCTTTTTCAGTTAACCGTATAATTTTTGGCTCTTGTTCTTAATTCACAATTCTTACAATAAGCTTCTTCTTTAATTTCAGCTTCTTCTTCCGTGCGTATATGTCGTAGTTCTAAGAGGTCGCCACACAATACACAGTTGTTATGTGCATCGACGAATTCTTTGTGATCGTTGGATTCAATTTTTTCAAAATAATATACCTTTGCTGCATTCATTTTTAGGCTCCTCTTTTATACCCAATGAATATCAATGCAATTTCGAGTCACAGACTTCGGACGAGAATCCGAAATGCAACTTGTAGCGTTTATTCCAGCACTATAGCCACGTTGAGGAGATTCACTGACTTGAATAGTTTTTTAGAACAGGAGTTAATATGAACTTAAAAAATCTATTGTTTATCGTCGTTTTACTATCCCTTTGTCTGGGCTGTGTAAAAATCAAATCCAAAAACGAAAAGGAAAATGAGTTACGTCAGCCGACACCCGCAGAAATGCCGGAGATAGCTGGTCAGCCAGATTTTGCTTGGATTGAATCGGAATTGCCTAACCAATATCAAATAAAAATCAAACGTAGCGGTGAAGCCAACGTAGTTATCCAAACCGAAATAGGTAAGGATGATTCCGCCAGTTCCGAATTCCTCTTTTTTCAAGATGATTTTGTTTTAGGCAGTAATTTGAAAAGTGGGTTTAGTTATCGCTTTCAGTTGGGAAAAATGACAGATAATGGATTTCTCGTAATCAACGAATTTCAAACTCAGGCCCCGGTAGATTTGGTGATCGAAGGTGAGTGGGTACTGACTGAATCAGTCAATAAAGAATTCGGTCGTATTTTTTTATCTAAAAATGCCAAAATAAAAGTCCTAGATAAAAATTTAAATTTGCGTGCTAAAAGTCTTTATTCCGAAGGGGCGGTCATCTATGCCTTTGCAGAAAAGGAATTAGTCCTTCCGGAGGCCACCGGAAAAAATGCAGGCAACGTACAGATTGCTGTCGATAGGGCACAGGGCGAACTGAAGTTTGATTTAAGAGGTCAAAAGGGTGGAGTCGGCATAACGGGTGAAGGCTGGAGCCAGCCGCAAGCAGCCAGTGGAAATAATAGCGAAGGTGATCAATATGTAAAGTCGGGAACTCAGGTTTGGAGTTGCACCGCAGTGGGAAAATCACCTACAAATGGTGCTGATGGAAAAAAAGGCAAGGTCGGCGGCAAAGGTGGAAAAAGTGGAGACACGGGAAGTTTGTCTTTAGAAATTAAAAAGGACGAAGGATTTCTTTATTCTTTCATCGACACCCCTAGGACCGGTGGAGCAGGCGGAAAAGGCGGAGCAGGGCAGTTGGGTGGATTTCCAGGCAAGGTTTTTTCCCAGATAGTTGTCGCAAAACCTTTTGTGGAGTTTTGCAAACACCCGAAGGTCTACCCCGGATTAGACGGGGCCACCGGTGAAGAAGGCGAAACTGGTTTCCCTGGTGCCAAGGGCCTAACTTGTTTTGCGATTGATCAGCAAACCAGGAAGTGTCTGTAGTCGGTATTATAAATTGAAATCGGTTACCAGTGTACTATCCAGTTGGGCCTTCTTTAGGCCCACTTCCAACAACTGTGTAATCAACTGACTATAGTTTACGCCAGTAGCTTCCCACATCTTTGGATACATACTTATTTTGGTGAAACCAGGGATGGTGTTAACCTCGTTCACAAAAATTTTCTGGTCGGATTTACGCATAAAGAAATCAACTCGCGTTAACCCGTCACAACCAATCGTTTGAAAGGTCTTAACTGCTAATTCTTGAAACTCTCTGGTTTGCTGATCAGTTAACTTAGCCGGAATTTGAATTGCAGCACCTTTTTCGTCCAGGTATTTGGCTTCGTAGGAATAAAATTCATGAGTCGGAAGAACTTCACCTGGTAATGAAGCCTTTGCCTGTTGGCATAAACCTAAAACAGAACATTCAATTTCACGGGCATCTACAAACTCTTCAGCCAGTACTTTATGATCGTATTTAAAGGCATCGGCTAATAAGGTATTGAAGTCACTTTCACTTTTAATTTTATGGACACCAACCGATGAACCCATATTCGCCGGTTTAATGAAAAACGGTGCACCCAATTTTTCCGATAACTGTTGGAATGTAAAACTGTTTTTATTGTTAATAACCATAAATTTGGGGGTTGGGATATTTGACTGAAGAAAAAGTTTCTTCATAAACTCTTTATCCATTCCGGCCGCGGAAGCAAATACGCCACAACCTACGAAGGGCAGATTATACATTTTGAAAAGGCCTTGAATGCAACCATCTTCGCCGTAAGTTCCATGCATTACTGGAAACGCGATATCAACACTGGCCTTATTTCCGGTCTCTAATTCATAAAACAAGGGCTGATTATTTTGACATAACAAAACTACCGGTTGTGCGCGTCCAGGAATTTTGCTGTCGGTTAAAGATTTAAATTCGGGAAATTCGTTTGATTCAAATTTAAACCAAGAACCTTGTTTACTAATGCCAATAAGAACTGCTTCAAATTTAGTTTTGTCTATGGCTTCAAATACATTTTTTGCTGACCAAACCGAAACTTCATGTTCAGCGGATTTACCCCCAAAGATAAGGGCGACTTTTATTTTTTTCATTTTGAACTCCTTTGGTTAGCCACGACTTTTCGTATTTCGGTCATCAGCACATTTCTATAAATTCAGTTAGCATCGATTTAATTCCAGAAAAAACTTCGTACGGAGAGGCTTCATCATACATGTAGGCGGGGGTACTTAGCAATTTACAATCACGATCACTAATGTAATCGGTAACCGGGCAGACCTCATGGATGGCTCCCCATTTATTAATTAAATTACTAATGTCTTTATCATTGCCAATAGTTAATGTTGGCTTCTTTTTTCCTAAGACTTTCGCAATAAGTGCGGGCGCGATACAAATAGCAGCTATTGGTTTATATTCACGATTGAAATTCAGAATTTGTTTTTCCAATACTGGGTTTATGGATTCTACTTGTTCTAAGCTTGAGGCGTTCATAAGGTTTTTTACAACTCCAAAGCCTCCAGGTAAAACCAAACCGTCATATTCTTTAGAATTTAATTCTGTAAGATTTTTAATTTTACCGCGGCTAATTTTTCCAGATTCATTAAGAACTTTTTCTGGAGCAAAATAATCAAATTTAATTTCCGCCTGACTTAAACAGATGGCAACACTGGCAGCTTCAGTGAGTTCAGTACCCTCTTGATGTCCACAACCGGATAAGATGATTGCGATTTTTTTCATGGAAATAGGTTAATTGATTATTGGCCTGTTGTGAAGTCTCGAATATCACTACATTGAGTAATTGGCACAAGCCGACTTTGGTAGCTGATCCAATATTGAAAGCAGCTGTGAAGGATGGCTGCATAATACGGCACTTCCTTGCTGAGTCGGTAGTAATGAGAAACTTTAGATCCGACACCATCGGCCCAAGTGACTTCGTCGAATGTGATATCTACTGTTTTAATTGGATCAGAACAGTTGGATAGCCCACCGCAGTTGGGTCTGGCCTTTACTTTTTCAGGTATATAAAACAACCCGTCGGTAACTTTTAAATTATGTAAGGTGGTTGTTTCTGTTTCCGCAGCGGCAGTTTTAAAATTTAGCAGTTTTAGGGCCTTTTCAATGGAATGCCCCGCTTTTAAACCCGAATAATCGTAGGAAGCGGATCGGAAATTAGGTCCCAGTTCTGCCGAAGAATTAGGTTGTGCACTAGGCGTGGGTGTTGGAGTCGGAGCCGCTGTTTGGATGCAAGGATCTTGTGGTGGAGTGGTTTGAGTTACATTTTCTAATTTTTTATAAAAAACTGGGTAACTTTCAGAAGAAGTCAGTTTGAAACTCCCCGTGCTGTCTTTTTCATTTACTTTCGTTACTAAAGTGATGCTGTAATAACAACCTTTGGGCGTCCCGGCAGGTCCAGGCTCCTGAGTGATATCCATTTTAGTTACCGTTTTTCCAATTTGGCCCACTAGTTCCGGTTGTTGAACATCGATTCCTCGGACAACGTCAAAAGTTGCAAACTCGTCCTTAAGAATGGTGTCTGCCGATTTCAGTTGTGCACTATCAATAGCTTCAGATAGTCTTTCAGCTTTAAATTGTGGACCATAGTCGACAGAAAGATCAGGCGGTTTCATACAAGATAAGAAAACGGTAGAAATTGAAAGACTAGTAATTAAAAGCCATTGTGATTTTAGTTTCATAATTTATCCTAAATGGAATCCCAGCCCCAAATCCATAAAGGAAGGGGAAATAGTTCAATGAGTTCTTCAGAATATTCAGAAGGACCAAAAAGCAGTTTCAGCAGCTCTTGTTCGTTTTGTAAATTTATACTGGTTTGATCGATTTGGAGATGTAAGCCCGAGCTAACTTGTTCCAATTTAAAATTTTTAATGCCGCGGCTTTGAACATATCTTCCCACTTTTGCTGAAAGACTCTTGAGGTTTATGATTTTTATCATTCCCAAGTAACCTTCGTTTTTAACGAAGCCATGTTCATCTAATCGGGCGATCAAATTAATCGAATGCGTTGGCGCGATTAAAGTAAACGCTCTTTTTTTAGTTTTAAAAATATAGGTAAGTAGACTTTGAAGGGCGCTGACTCCGCCGCCCCACTCGTGAATGTAATCAGTTAAATCAGCACCTTTGCCTTCAACGGCGTAGGCCGCCAGTTGCCCCGAGGCATCCCACGCCGTATATACATGGGTATTTGGAATTTGCAGATATTTTTTAATATCTTCGGCGGTTCGATAATTGGTAACCGTGTGTTGATTGTAGAGGCGCAAAATCGCGTCGGACGAAACTTGATGAGTATTTAAATAGCGATAGTTGGGACTAAGCGCGCCAAGTTCCTGATCGATGATAAAACTGACTTCGTTGCCGGCCAGTTCAAATCCCAATTTTCGGTAAAAATCGTAAAGATTTGTCCAAAGGATAGACAAATCACAATCTTGGGCCTTGGCTTCGGCCAAACATTCTTCGATCACTTTTGTACTAAATCCTTGGCCGCGATGCGTGGCTTGTGTAACGACACTTCCGATGGCGGCAATTTTAAAAATACACGCGGGAGATTTCACTATGATTGGTTTTAAAACCGCATGTGAAATCACCTTTTCGTCTTCAGTGATAATACGCATATTATGAATATTATTCGGGTTCAACGCAGTTGGATACTCGTGGCTAATAGACCACTTTTGATCCGGGCGAAGTTGATCGTTTAAGAAGTCGACTACCTTACTAAATTCATTTGATTCGGGAATTCTTGGTCCTTGCATATAATTAATTATAGCTGTTTCGGATTAATAGATAAGACCTGGGCCGATAATTGCGACATCAGTCTGTATTTTCCCTTTACACAATCGGTTCTAAGCGTTATTTTTGGAGCTGAATTTTAGGAGTTATACGATGGCTGACAAAACACAAAGTTGGAAAGACAATGTCCCTGGAAAGGTGTTTGTGGATCAAACCTGCATTGCCTGCGATGCATGTGTATTAGCGGCTCCTAAAAACTTCAAAATGCATGAAGAAGATGGTCATGCTTTTGTTTCAAAACAACCTGAATCTCCTGAAGAGCAAAGTGCCTGTAAGGAAGCGATGGAAGGTTGTCCAGTAGAAGCCATCGGGGATGTTGGTGACCAATAAAAGTTCTGTTTTAAGTTCGGACTTAAGTCGTAAGAAAAAATCCACAAAACAGACCAGTTCCAATTCCGAAGTTTTAAAAACAATTCAGCTGTTAAAAAAATATTATCCTGATGCGCATTGCGAACTTAATTATAGAAATCCATTTGAATTGCTGATTTCCACCATTTTATCGGCGCAATGTACTGATGTTATGGTTAATAAGGTGACCAAAGATCTTTTTGCTAAATATCCTACCGCTGAAAGTCTAGCTAAAGCAAAAGTGGAATCGGTTGAAAAAATAATTAAAGCGACTGGATTTTATAAAAATAAATCAAAAAACATTATCGAGTGTTCTAAACAATTAGTGCAAAGCTTCGGTGGCAACGTACCTAAAACCGCGGATGAATTAATTTCGCTGGCCGGAGTGGGCAAAAAAACGGCAAATGTTGTGCTAGGAAATGCTTACGGAATTCCCAGTGGAGTCGTGGTGGACACTCACGTTCGTCGAATAAGCAATCGTTTCGGTTGGGTTAGCCAGCAAGATCCTCTTAAAATTGAAGAGTCATTGAAAAAACTGGTTCCAGTAGATGATTGGATCCTTATTTCCCATTTATTAATCTTTCACGGACGAAGAACCTGCAAAGCCAGAAATCCGTCATGCGCGGATTGTTTCTTGGCGTCGACTTGTCCAAGCAAATCCTTGAATTGACCTAAGCTGGATCGAGATGTTTTAATAGGGCCATGTT
>JAYVAZ010000620.1:0-4337 GCA_043750675.1 Pseudobdellovibrionaceae bacterium
GGCGAAAGGACCTAGTTGATCCAAGTAGGTCATTGTTTTTTCATTCAATTCTTCCCACTGAATGGCTACATCATAAAATTTAGTAATAACTGTAGTACCCTTTTTTAATTCTTTAAAGTACCCGCGGAATAACTGTCGTATGACTTCTAAGTCCGTATATTTAAATTCAAACCCGGCCGCCATCTGGTGGCCACCAAACCGAAGGAATTTGCTTTCGGCCGATTTCATAATTTCAATAAGGTGTAAAAGACTATTGGGCGGTAAACGACAGCTACCAACTACGTTTCCATCCTCAGGATTTAACGAACCAATAAATGCCGGCTTGTTTAGCTCTTGAGAAACTTTAGTCGCAATAATACCCACTACACCGCGGTGAAATTCTTCCGCAGCAATAAAAATAAAATCATCTTCTGATTGTTCTTTAACTAGTTTTTTAGCGACGTTTTCGCCGTCAAATTGTTTTTGCAATCGATCTTCATTGTTTTCTAATACTCGACCAATCATTCCGCCTGCAATATCAGAGTCTTTTTCAGTCAGTAGATCAATGGGTAAGATTCCACTTTCCATACGACTTAAGGCATTTAGTTTGGGGGCTAATTTGATTGAAATATCCTGAGCATTTAACGGGCGATGACTTAAATTCAAATGTTCTAATAAATGACGAAACCCTGGTCTTTCCGTTGTTTCAAATTGCTTCAGACCAAATTTAACTAAAGTGCGGTTGTCTTTAATTAGGGGAACCATATCGGTTAACGTCGCCAGCGTCAGATAGTCTAAAATCTTTTTCAAATCCAGACGCTGAACACTTTCCTGTTTTTCTTCTTTAAATTTTCTTGCCAAGGCGCGCAAAAAATAAAACGCAACACCCGCACCGCATAGGTATCCTAAACCCGAAGTGCAAGCCTTCTGATTGGGATTCACAATGAAAGTCGCCTTCGGTAAATGATCATCGGGTAAATGATGATCAGTGATGATCGTATCAATATTTAGTTGATTGGCTGTATCCACCGCACGGTGAGCCGTTATACCTACGTCGATGGTAATAATCAGCTTAACATCTTCCTTTGATAATTCTTCGACCACTTCGGCGTGAAATCCGTAACCTTGCGAAAGTCTTTTCGGTTGATAGCAAATGATGTTTTGAAAACCAAGTTGCTCTAACCCTTCCTTCATCAAGGCTAGACCCGATGATCCATCTAAATCAAAATCAGCATAAACACAAATTTTTTCCTTACGAAGGTAACTTTGGTAAACGCGCTCGACAGCGGCCTTCATATTTAGAAGAAGATAAGGATCAGCCAAACTATTTAATTTTGGATTAATAAGTTGTTCATATTTTTCGATATCGGTAATGCCTTTGATAAAAAGTAATTTCTTAATTACTTCCGGCAAAGGCAAATGGGAAATAGGAAAGGCCTCAGGGCTAGCAACATCCAAATGTGGACTTAACTCTTTTGCTAGCCACATAATTAAGCCGCCTTAATCAATTTCATTTTTTCCATTACTAAGATAAACGGTGCCGCTACGTAGATAGATGAATAAGTTCCGAATACGATACCTATACATATAGCAAACGCGATATCAGAAACGATTCCACCGGCAATAAAATATAAACATATCGCCGAAGTGAAAGTTGTACCTGAAGTAATGATAGTTCTTTCCACCATGTCATTGATGGCGCGGTTAATTACGAACCTAGTTCCTTTTTTCGCATATTCATGTTCGGTTTCACGAATACGATCAAACACCACGATAGTATCATTGAGCGAGAAACCAATTAAGGTTAGAATTGCTGCCAAAATGGGAATATTAACTTCTTTACCAACCATAACGAAGATCGCCAAGGTAATGACCGCATCATGCGCCAAACAGACAACGGCCCCTGGCGCATATTTGTAATCAAATCGAAGACCAACGTAGATCAAAATAACTAACAAACAATAAAATACCGCTAAGAAACCGCTTTTCTTAAGTTCGGCCCCTACCTGTGGTCCGACCGTATCTACTCGACGAATTTCTGGCGTGGCATCGCTGAACTGTGTTTCGATGGCTGTTTTTACGCGGCCCACGGCTGCATTTTGTAGTTCATTGGTTTCTTTATCGGTTTTACCGTGATGAGTTTGAAAACGAATGATGTATTCACTTTGCTCGCCGATGGATTGAACCCCAGGATTTGGTACATCCTGTTTTTCAATCATTGAACGAATTTGTTCTGCCGTGATGGGCTTAGCAAATTTCACTTGGATTTCGGTACCTCCCGAGAAATCGATCCCGTACGTTACACCGTGAATTGCCAAGTACACCAAAGAAATCACAACAAGGGCCGCGCTGATGCCGCCAAAGATTCCTACTTTACCAACGAAATCAAATTTTCCAAAACTATCTGGATTTTTATTATAGCTCATATTCATTCCCCTTAAATCGACATTTTCTTAACGCCGAATTTATGCACGACAGTATCCATCATAAATTTAGACACAAAAACGTTTGCAAACATGGTTGTTACGATCCCGATCAATAAAGTTACTGCGAAGCCTTTGATTGGTCCGGTTCCGAAATAAAGTAATACCACAGCCGTTGAAGCTGTCGTGATATTCGCATCTAAGATCGCGGACAACGCACGACTGTAACCTTCTTTTAGTGCTGCTACGTAAGAATTTCCTTTTTGAAGTTCCTCACGCATCCGCTCAAATATCAGTACGTTCGCATCTACTGCAAATCCTACCGTCAACGCGATACCAGCAATACCCGGCAGGGTTAAGGTCGCACCTAATGAAGTTAACAATGCAAACATACAAAAGATATTTAAAGCCAATGCAAGATTTGCAATAGCACCTGATGTTTTATATCGGGCGAACATAAAGATAACGATTAACAAGGCCCCAAAAAGACTGGCATGTCTTGCCTTCGCTATTGAATCCGCACCTAAGGTCGGACCTACTCGGCGTTCTTCCAGCTGCTCTAGCGTCGCAGGTAAAGCGCCGGCACGTAATGCGGTTGAAATCATTTTCGCTTCATCCATTGAAGCGTTGCGATCACGTCCCGAACCTAAAGTAATAACTGCGTTGCCATCACCAATCTGAGTTTGAATGTTTGGTGCCGATTTCACTATTTTATCTAAAACAATGGCCATTCTTTTACCAATATTATTTCCGGTGACGTCTTTAAATCGATTGGCGCCAAAAGAATTAAATTTCAAAGACACTTGCGGATTTCCATATTGGTTATCCAAAGTTACGTTGGCTTCGTCTAAGGCCCCACCATCTAAATTGGTATCCATACGCACCAACAAAGGAGTCCGGCCGGCTTCCATTGTTGTAGCGTTGTTGCCTTTTTCGAAAAGGACCATCGTTTTATCCGGTAATTTAGTTTTGATATCTTCATTTAATTTTTACACATACTCAGAATATTTCAAAGTTTTTAAGCTGTAATTGCCTTCTTTTTCAGCGTCGGCAATAATCGTTTGCAATTCTTGCGGATTTTTATCGTCAGAAACGATCATAAAATCCAATTTTGCAGCTGTGCTGATAAGGGCCTTTGCCCGTTCCGCATCTGCCATACCTGGTAACTGAACCAAAATACGATCAGTACCCTGCTGTGAAATACTTGGTTCAGCCACACCAAATTCATCGATGCGATTGCGAATCGTTTCAATCGACTGCTGGATCACTTTGTTTTTATAATCCAACATGTAGTTTTCATAATAACGAGCCGAGATTGAAGTATCCGACTCATTCATTTTTTGAAATACGGTACCATATTGATTAGATTCCAACAATTTGGAAACTTTTTCCTTGGCTCCCGCGCCCTCAAATCCGATTTGGATTTCGCCGGCTTCTGGATTAATGACTTTAATATTAGTAACAGTAACGCCTTCTTTAGTTAACTCAGATTTAATGTCGTTGGCTAAACGATTGGCACTTTCATTTACAACACCAGCAATATCGACACCCATAACCAGGTGTAAACCACCTTGGATATCTAAACCGTAGTTTAGTTTTTTAGAAGGCAACCAAGATTTCCCTGATGTATTAATTACGTTTGGTAATACCCAGATAACTGCCAGTAGCAGCCCGATGATCGCAAACGTTGCTCTTGCTCTGTAATTTTCCATTTAACTATCCTTTATACTAAACCTTGTTTATTTTTTATTCTGAGCTGCCGTGGTAACTGACGCTGTCAAAGCGGCCTGAGATCCTTGGATCTGCCGTTTCAGCATTTTAATTTTTACTCCGTCAGCAATTTCTAAAGTAACGAAGTTATCATTAAGGCCGTCAATTGTTCCTAAAATTCCACTTTGTGTAACTACGGCATCACCGCGTTTCAAATTGGCCACA
>JAYVAZ010000621.1:0-5019 GCA_043750675.1 Pseudobdellovibrionaceae bacterium
CGTTTGCTGCAGCGACGCGTGTGACCACAGCAGGCTCAGCAGCATCCAGCCAAGAAGCAGCAACGCGCCAGTGACAGCGGGGTTTTTAACCACGGCAGCGTGTTCACCTTCGGTGACTTATGCACCAGGGGCGGCGGTTCTGGCCTTAGCAGATACAGTTTCGGCATCGGCTCAATATACAAAAAATGTAGCAGTTAACGTTACGATAACTAACGATGCTGCGGCAGCTAAATGGTGTCTTAGTGAAACCCAGATAACGGCACCTGCCAATGTAGCTGCCGCCTGTACCGGTGGCAATGGCGCAACCAATGGATGGAACACAGTAAAACCAACGACTTTTACCCTGTCTTCAGGTGACAATACTAAAACAGTTTATTTGTGGGTGGCCGACGGGGCGGGTGGAATTTCCGGAACCGCGGTTTCTTCAGGCATTCTTTTAGATACGACTTCGCCAGTGCTAGGAAGTTGGTTAGCGCCAAGTTCGATAGTCAATCAGACAACCGCAAGTTATCTATTTCAGTGGAATCCAGCGGCGGAAGCCGGTTCAGGTTTAGTGGCTACGAATACATACCAAGTAGAAACTTTTGCTAACGGAACTTGTTTTGGCGCGCCCATTTCTTCATTGGTACAAACAAACAACGATTTTAATTACACGGGTTTTACTGACGGAGTCTACAGCATTCGCCTGCGCGCGACTGATAAGGCCGGTAATGTTTCTTTAGGCGGTTGTTCCCTGGCCGTGAATGTCGATAACGCGGTACCGGTCGCCAACGTTATCAATGGTGTTACTGGAAGTTCAGATATTAGTCCTGACGGCTGGTTAACGGGTTCGGTATATCCGAATATTTCTTGGAATGTTTTTACTTCTGCCAGCAGTTATGACGTTACCATTAAGGATGGTACCGGAACGACTGTTGTATGCCCTACGGTCAATACCAGCGCCATTAACTATCTTTTTTCCAGTTGCGCTTTGACTAACGGTCTATCCTATCAGGTCTTTGTCAGTGGTAAATCGCCTTCAGGATTGAACTCAGTGGCGGCAAGTAATAATGCCTATTCATTTACCGTGGATTCGCAAACTCCAGCGGCGTTTACGATTACGGGAATTACAGGTGGTAGCGATACCAATCCTGATGGTTGGTTGATTGATACCGTACTGAATACTTTGACTCCAACAATCGCTTGGACGGCTTCAACCGGTGCCGATTATTATGACTTAGTGGTAAAGGATATTTCCGATACAGCAACGGTCTGTTCAGCTTTGAGTGTTTTGACTAACTCGAGTACTCCGATCGGCTGCGTATTATTAGATGGTACCAGTTACCGAGTCCATGTTACGGCCAAGCACAATTCTGGACAGGGGTTCACGGTAGCTTCCAATGATTCAACGTTTACTTTCCGCATTGATAATACCTTTCCAGCAGCCTTTAATATCACTGGGGTTACCGGGGGATCTGATGTCACGGCTGATGCCTGGCTGTCGGGTGGAACCACAGCGCCGACAATAACTTGGGGAGCATCAGCGGGTGCAGCGACCTATGACGTCGTGGTAAAAAACTTGGCCGACACCGTAAATCAGTGTTTTGCATTCGGTGTCGCGACAACTTCGATTTCTCCGGCCTCTTGTAATTTACTGACCGGTAGTACTTACCGCGTTCATGTAACTGCAAAATCAAGTTCGGGATTTAATAATACGGCGGCAACAAATACTTCTACTTTCACGTTTACTGTGGATTCCATTGTGCCTGGCGCATTCGCAATTTCCGGACTTACTGGTGGTACGGATTTAACGGCCGATCAATGGCTGGTAAATACGACTGCTCCAACGGTTACATTCGGAAGTTCGGGAAGTTCTAGCGGCTATGATATTGTCATTAGAAATAATGCTGACACGGTCACTTTATGTTCGATGTTAAATCAGTCCGCTTCGCCCGTTTCCTTAGGCGGTTGTGGTCTAGTAAATGGTACCGCTTACCGACTTTTTGTTTCGGCGAAAAATTCTTCCGGTTTTACGTCCACTCCGGCGACTAATGATAATTTTGTTTTTACGGTGGATACAACCCTGCCAACCACAAATACTATATTGGGCGTCAAAGGCGCTAGCGATACCGTAAATGATGCTTGGTTGATTTTAGGAGTGAATCCTATCATTAACTGGAATGCATTTGTAGGCGCAAGTACTTATGATGTGGTTATCAAAGACAATGCTGGATCTTCGGTGGTTTGTACTTTGGTAAACACGGCAACGAATACCTATAATTTTAGTAGTTGTAATTTATCAGACGGAGTTGCTTACAAAGCTTACGTAACTGGAAAGTCATTATCGGGATTTAATACAGTCAATGCTTCTAATCAGCCGTTTAGTTTTACGGTAGATTCTCAAGCGCCGGCTACTTTCTCAATTACCGGGGTATCGGGTGGCGCAGATGTGACGGCTGATAACTGGTTAATTGCAGCAGCAAATCCAGTGATCACTTTCGGCGCCTCGGTGGGGGCGGCAACTTATGATGTTGTTATTCGTAATTCCTTAGACACCGTAACTATGTGCCAAAATTTAGGAGCCGCAAGTCCCCCAGTGACTGTGACCGGCTGTACCTTATCTAATAATGGTGCTTACCGCATCAAAGTAGCTGCTAAATCATTAAGTGGGCAATCTACTTTAGTAGCTTCAAATAATAGTTTTAGTTTTACTGTCGATATTAATATTCCAGCTGCATTTAATATTACCGGTATTACGGGGGCAACAGATGTTACCGTCGATACAGTTTTAGCGAACGGTGATATTCAAGCAAAGGTGAACTGGGGTGCCTCTGCGGGCGCAAGCAATTTTGATGTGGTTATTACGAACGCAGCCGATACTGTTATTTTATGTTCAGCCACTGCCGTGGTGGCTTCGCCTAAATTGATGACGAGTTGTGGTTTGGTAAATGGCAGCACCTATCATGTTCATGTCACCGCCAAGTCGGTATCGGGACTACATACCACTTTAGCAACGAATGATGCGACCTATACATTTCAGGTGGATGGGGCCCTTCCGCAAGCATTTTCGATTTCGGGCGTGACCGGTGGTTCAGACGTGACTGTAGATACCTGGTTGAACAATGGAACTTCGCCAACCGTTCAGTGGGCGGCCTCAACAAATGCTTCCTCATATACAGTTGTTTTAAAAGACAGTTCAGATGCAACGACCTTGTGTACCCAAGCTGGAATATCAGCCACAAGTGTCAACTTAACAACTTGTGGTTTGGTTAACCTTTCAACCTATCGAATTCACGTCACCGCTTTATCTGCATCTGGCGCCAATCAGATAATTGCATCAAATGATGGGGCGACCTTTATCATTGATAGTTTACCTCCTACAGCTTTTGCAATTACGGGTATTACAGGGTCAGGCGATTTATTGGTTGATACTTGGTTGGCCGGTGGCGCTTTAGATCCTATTGTTAACTTTGCCACTTCTACCAATGCGGCTACCTACGATATCGTCGTCAAAGACACGACAGATACCACAACGTTATGTACACGAACTGGTGCGACAGCATCGCCGGCAAGTATTAATGCCTGCGGATTGACGAATGGTCAAAACGTCCATGTGCACGTCACTGCGATTTCTGCTTCGGGTGTATTTTCTACGCCGGCCAGCAATACCGTAACCTTTACTTTTGACGTAGATACTTCTATTCCTGGTGCCTTTAATATTTCTGGAGTCACAGGATTGTCGGATGTCTTACTTGATGGCTGGTTAATTGATGGTACGGATCCAACGATTACTTGGACTAGTTCTTCGGGGGCTAAAGATTATGATGTGACGATTAAAAACAATGCGGACACTGTGACCTTATGTACTTTCTTAGCAGTGAACGCAACTTCATTGGCGACAACCGGTTGTGGATTAGTGAACGGTACTATTTATAAGATACATGTTTTTGCGAATCCTTTTTCGGGTCCGTTAAAAACGGCGGCGACCAATGATGCTTATAGCATGCAAATTGATAATACGGACCCAGGTGTATTTAACATTACAGGTATTACAGGTGGTACTGATGCTCTTGTTGATACTTGGTTAACAAATGGATTTAATCCAAAAGTAAACTGGTCTGCATCTACTTTAGCGTCTTCGTATGTAGTGGAAATCAAAGATACAGCTGATGCCGTTTCACAGTGTACTGCGACGAGCGCTACTTCACCAGCCTCGCCTATTAGTTGTGGTTTATCAAATAATGCCAATTACCGATTGCACGTGACCGCTAAAACACCTTCTGGATTTCATTCGAGGACAGCGACAAATGATGCTACTTTTAATTTTAATGTAGATAGTGGAACTATGGGAGCCTTTTCGCTGACGGGAATTACCGGAGTCGGAGATGCTGTAACCGACATCTGGCTGATTGGTGGCACCGACCCAGAGATTTATTGGGGTGCCTCATCGGGTGCTAGCAAATATGACATCGTAGTAAGAAACCAAGCTGATTCCGCAACTTTGTGTACTTTGACCGATGTGGCCGGATCACCGGCAACATTAACGGGTTGTGGATTAGTCAATGGCACTGTGTATCGGGCTAAGGTTACTGCAAAATCGGTTTCGGGAATTAATACCTTAGCTGCCGCCAACAATGCTTCTTATCAGTTTACGGTCGATACAACGATTCCTACTGCATTTAACGTATCCGGAGTCACTGGTGGTACAGATTCTACTGTGGATGTTTGGTTGACCAATGGTGTGAATCCAACAGTTTCTTGGACGGCATCAACGGGTGCTTCATCATACGTGGTCACAATTAAAAACTCGACGGACACATTTACGCAATGTTCGGCTACGGTAGTTGGATCTCCGGCGGCTTTAAGTTCCTGTGGCCTTGCGAACGGAGTTAACTATCACGTGCACATTACGGCTAGGTCACCCTCGACGCAAAATACGACCCTTGCAACAAATGATGCCACTTATGTATTTCAGTTAGATAATACAACTCCGGGTGCATTTAATATCACAGGCATCACCGGTACTTTGGATGTCACGGC
>JAYVAZ010000622.1:0-3737 GCA_043750675.1 Pseudobdellovibrionaceae bacterium
CGCGCGAACTAAAACTAGTCGAAAAAATCGTCAATGTTCGCCGCTACCGCCCTAGTGAACCTATTTTCAAACAGGGTGAAGTTGGCGTTGGAATGTATATTATTATTGATGGTGCGGTAAATATTTCCGTCGAAGAATTGGATACTACTTCCAGCGAAACCAGAACCCATCACGTTATACAATTAAAGGCGGGAGAATTTTTCGGCGAACTAGCGTTAGTGGAAAATAATGGCCGTCGTAGTGCCAGCGCTTCCAGCCAAGAGGAAACGACACTCATTGGATTTTTCAAACCAGATCTGGTTGAAATCATTGATCGAAACCCAACCGCCGGAGTTAAAATTTTAATGAAGTTAGGCGAAGTGTTGGGAATTAGATTACGCGAAACAACTTCTCGAATTACCGAAATGAAAAAAGAGCACCGCAGATGACCCCAACACTTGAATCGGCCATCGTTCGAGAAAGAAGAATCAAACTTCTTTTTTTCATTGCTGCTATCTTGGTGCTCCTTTATACCCTTTATAAAGTAGATAATCTTTTGATTTCGATGTTATTAGCCGTGGTTAACTTTTATATTCTGGCACCGGCAGTGGATCTTTTAGAAAGAAAAGGATTTTCACGACAGTGGTCAACGACGGTTCCGTTTCTTGTTCTGATATTATTTTTGGCCATCCTTGTTCAGTTTTTTTTCCCAATTCTTCTAGAACAGTTTAAATCTTTGCAAACCGACCTCCCCAAATACACCGAAATTTCGACCGCCTTTTTTACCAACATCGAACTTAAAATTTCCAGTGTTTTGAAGGATATTTATCCGGTCGAATTGGGCGGAAAAATCCAAACTCAATTGGTTAGTTTTGCGACCACTTTTTTCCAGAAGATGCCTGATTATATTTCACAATCTTTAACCGTGCTGTTTTTAGCCCCCTTTTTAACTTATTTTATGCTGCTTGATGGCCGAGATTTTGTGCGTAAACTTTTGACTCTGGTGCCCAATAATTTTTTTGAACTGGCGTTAAATTTAAATCATCAAATTGGGTTCCAAATGGGTGGTTTTATAAGAGCCCGGATTTTAGAAAGCGTCATTGTAAGTGCCTTGATTTGGTTAGGTTTACTTATTATGGGATTTCCGTATGCCTTATCGCTTTCCTTGTTCGCTGGAATCCTTAATATTGTTCCATACTTAGGGCCGATAATAGGATTTGCCCCGGCCCTTTTGATCGGTTTTGCCAACGGTGGAAGCAGTACTGAATTAATGTGGATTTTGTTTATTTATTTTGGCGCACAGCTTGTGGATACAGTCTTAATTGTTCCTTTTGTGGTCGCCAAAATTGTGGATTTGCATCCGGTAACGGTGGTTTTGGCCGTGCTTGTAGGTTCGCAACTGATGGGAGTTTTGGGAATGATCATCTCAATTCCACTTTTTAGCATTCTAAAGGTTTCTACGATTGCTATCTACAAACATTTGACGGATTTTAGGGCCTAAACTAGACTTCTAGATTGCAGGTTAAACAATGAAAAAAATGTCCCAAATCCCTTATTTGATAATACTTCTAGTGGTTAGCTTGATGCTGTCTGCTTGTTCCTCTGATGATAAAAAAAGTGATACGGCAGAGGGTGCTTACGAGCTGGCAAAAACATTTGAAAAAGAAGACCGATACGAAGAAGCCATTAAAAGATATCAAGAAATTCGTAACAAATTTCCTTATTCAAAATATGCCTTATTGGCTGAACTTTCAGTCGCCGATGCCCATTTTAAACAAGAATCCTATTTAGAAGCACAAGTGGCTTATCAAAGCTTCAAAGATCTTCATCCTAAACATCCGCAAATTGATTATGTCACATTTAGATTAGCTGATTCTTTCTACAAACAACTTCCGGAAACCGTTGATCGTGATTTAACATTGGCTAGTTCGGCGATTTTATATTTTGACGAAGTAATCACTCAATATCCAAATTCGACACAAATTAAAGAAGCAATTGAGAAAAAAGAATCCGCCTTAAAAATGTTGGCTGAAAAAGAAAAATACATAGCTGACTTCTATTTTAAAAATGAAACTTACGATAGTGCCTTATCTAGATACGAAGCACTATATGCTAAATATGAAACCCAAGGATTTGGGCCAGTGGCTTTAAAGCAAGCGGCCATTTGTGCATTTAAATTAGGTGAACGAGACAAGGCTAAAAAATATCTTTCTGATTTAACAAGTAAATTTCCAAATAGCGATGAAACGACGGCCGCAAAGTCGGCGTTGGGTACTCTTTAGGTTTTAAAAGCGCTGGGCGCTGAAGGGGTTATATGTCTGATTTTCTATATGATGATATGCTATCAGAAGCTCGCGAAAGTTTTATTGCCGGAAATTACAAAGTAGCCGAGCCTATTTTGCAGCAAATGATGCTTCAGAATACCAAAAATCCTGAAGTCTACCAAATGATGGCGACGATTTCTTACGATAAAGGCCAATTCAACAAAGCTATTAAAACTTTTAAAAGAGCGTTGGAAATTGATCCGACCTATACCGATGCTAGCGTTGGCCTTTCTATTATTTTAAATGACCTTGGAAGATATGAAGAAGGTAAAAAAGTTTTTGAAGATGCTCGGTCATTGTTAGATCGTAGAAACGGTAAACTTGATCCATATATTGAAGAAAAAATTGCTGTTAAACATGAAGAGCTCGCAGATCTTTATTTTCAATATAAACAATATACCGAAGCTTTGGATCAGCTTTACAAAGCACACAAACTTTCTACTCGTAAACCAGAATTGACGATGCGAATTGCAGATTGTTTCGTGAAGTTGAATGATGTGGAAAAAGCTATACGAGATTTAAAAGCACTGATCCGTGAGTATCCACAATTTATGGCGGCCAGACTGAAATTGGGACAAATACTTTTTAATGCAAATAATTTAGCCGAAGCTACCGAACAATGGGAAAATGTTTTGATGCGAGATGGGCATAATCAAGAAGCTTTAAAGTTTCTTAAAATGGCCCAGGCTGCCGGGATTACTACGATTGAAATTTAAAAGGACGTAAAGATGAAACAAGTAAAAGATGATATGGTTCCTTTGATCCCTGTTGCTGATATTAAAAAAATGGTTAGTTCATTAGCGAAACAGATCGAAGCTGATTACGAGGGAAAAGATCTTATTTTCATTTGCCCTTTACGTGGATCGATTCACTTCACTGCTGATCTAATGCGTGAAGTGCAATTGCCTCAACAGGTAGATTTTGTTTACCTACAAGCCGTCGAACGCGGTGGTGCGATTAAAATCATAAAAGACATTTCGGTGAATATCTCTGGAAAGCATGTATTAATCGTTGAGGAAATTATCGATACGGGAAAAACTTTAAGTTTTTTAAGAAACCGGTTATTGGCCTCTTCCCCTGCTTCTTTGAAAATTGTAACCTTGTTAGATAAACCCGCAAGACGGGAAATTCCTTTGCGTCCTGACTATGTAGGAAAAACTATCGAAGATAGATACGTAGTTGGTTACGGAATGGATAGCGAAGAAAAGGGAAGAAATTATCCCGATATTTATTTTTTAAAAAATTAAGTAGCGAGGGCCGATCGATTGGAATGGTCCAGTATCTATTGGAAATTACCATTTGAAATGATTCATTAAGATTATTTTTCTAAATTTCCCACCTAGGCCCAGCTAGACCTTCGCTAATTAATTCAGAAAATTTACCGTAGTCTATATTAAAAATGAGTTAAACTTTTTATTGTAATAATGAAAAATT
>JAYVAZ010000623.1:0-1859 GCA_043750675.1 Pseudobdellovibrionaceae bacterium
TGTAGAAGGAGAACCTGAAGAACTGGTTGCTAAGATCTGCTTACAGTTAGGATCTGAACTTGCGTCCTGTTGACACATCCATAATTTTGCTTTTGCCAAAGTTGAGGAATCCACAGCCAAAGCCTGTGTTCCTTGTAATGCCAGTAAGGCAGTTAGAACCAATTTCGTTAACTTCATAAAAATACTCCTTCTTTAAATTAAAATAATTCAAAGGAGTAAATTGCATTTTTTAAACCCTCTCATTTAGAGCCTAAAAACAATAGGGACGTTTTGCACTGTCAAAAGATTTGACAGTGACGTTGTGGGCGTACCGCTAGGGTTTATTAGAGCCGCCTTATTTACCTTCGACTAACAATCTAAGGTCGTATAAATTCAACAGGATACCTCTGTGGTTTGTTTCGTTTAGTAAAACCTCTTTAGCCCTAGCGATCATTTCTTCTTTGTTTTTTGCAGCACTGACCCACAAACGCGAATTATACCAAGCAACCTTTTGATCATTGGTTTTAGGGAGAGTGAATAAATCCGATTCATTAACAAAAAACATCGGATCTTTTGTTTCGGATTTGAAATGAACTGCGGTCAACCAGTTATAATAAAGCCTTGCCGCCCGGCCATTGGCATCCTTATAGGGGTGCATAGAAACAAAGGCCTTATATAATGACAAGGGAGTAACAGGGGCTTTTGGATTAGCCTGATTAATGACCGAATTGATAGTGGAAAAATAGGCCGGGTCGAAAAATTTAGCTTCCAAACTGCCGATTGCAAAAGCCAGGGCTTCACCCCCTGAAGTATCTGTGTTTTGTTTTCTTAAGTTAGTTAGGGCTCTTTTTTCATTAGCTGTTAAGAGTTTTTCAAAAGGCAAAGTATTATCCAAGTTTAAATAGGTCACTTCGACTTCAGTTTCATAATAAGGCTGTTTGTTGGACTCTTTAATGACTTGAGTGCTTAAAAAGGGATTGGCTTTTAAATAGGTTAAATAGGGTCTACTGATCGTCATATTGGTTTTACGCTTTTTATAAGAGGACATTATTACGTCATAATCTCGAACTGCGAAGTCTAAATGGAAGGCCTCTTCCAGCGTCTGTCTAAAACTTTCGGCACTTTTAATTTTTTTAAAATTAATCTGATTGAAAGCGGCTTCGTATTCAGCCGACGCCTTGATCATCACTTCCATGGGAAGTGGTTCCTTCATTTTCGGACTGTTGGTTGTTGCGATATCAAAAAGATCAAATAATCTAAAAAAGGAGTTGGCGGAGGGGATACTTTCTAACATTTTACTTAAAGAATCGGCGATAGTGGTCAGTTCCTTTTGGTCGTAAATAGTTTTGGCCACTTTATTCATTTGTTCGGTCGTCATTTCCGAATACAGCTGCTTGGTCAATCTTATTTTCGCTTCTGCCGATAGCGAAGAATTGAGAACCATTTTTGGATTTTCTAAAAAGGCAGTTTTGATTAAGTTTTTATGGTCGGCAGACAGCGAATTCAGTTTTCCACTTTCAATTTTATCGGTGACCGACTTATCGGTCAGTAAGTCTTTAAGAACAACTACCAATACCATTGGTTTGTTCAAAGCAGCCGCATTCATTTCGCCGGAATAGTTTTCTGGTTTTTGTATATCCAAGTAGGTTGTGTAATCTAACTCGATAGCCTTGCCTAAGTAGGCTTCATTAAATATAGAATACCAAACCTTTTGGCCGTTTCCGGCCTTATTGCCGGAAATTCCAAATTCACGAAGGCGCGCGATCCCTATTTGCGAATTGTAGTAAGAAGTTGCCAATCCTTTGATAACGACAATTGGCTTATCGACTTTAAAGACTGTGATTTGATTCCCATACATAGCGCTGTCAGTGGGACTAAGG
>JAYVAZ010000624.1:0-6868 GCA_043750675.1 Pseudobdellovibrionaceae bacterium
AGTCGTTGATTCTGTTATAAAGAATGGAGAGATCAAAGAAGTTGGAAGTCAGAAGTTTGTTAGAATGGCAGGACAGTTTGTGAATATTGAAGATATAAATATTTATCTGATTGATAAAATTAACCCATTCCAAGAGGCTTTTGAGATATTGTCTAAATCTGTAACTAAACAATGACGGTAAACTCTTTGGTGGATTACAGTCGATTATGTTTTTACGCGAATGTACGTGGACCGGGGATTACCGACAAATCAGAGGCGTGTGAACCCACAGTGGGACTTTTTGCCGGAGGCGTAGGCCCGGGGTCTCAAATCCAAATGGAAATTCCTGTTGGAAAAGATCGAGTGATCGAAATCTATGGGGTATTAAGAAATTCGGCGCAGGATACTTGTTGGAAAAGTACTGATCCTGTGACAAGGCCCACCGTCGATAAATTTTATTTCTTGGGAAGTTCCGAGGCAGTGGAAATTCTGCCGCCTTCAGCCGAAGTCAGTGTTTCCGTACAAGTACCATCAGTAAGTCAGAATATTGCAGTCGTTAATGGCTGGAATTCTTGTCCGATGGCGACGCCCGTTCCTGTGGTACAAAATGAAACGGTGGGGCGACCAGTATTGGCCGCGGCGACCTTAACTGGATCGCAATTTAAAATGAAAATGCAAGTTTCTTCAAAGTCGGAAGCTTTTGTGCAAAGTGGTTCTCAATTTAAAATTAAGTCTTGGTTTAATAAAGGAGATTGATCTTGAAAAAGTTAACTCAGTTAAGTTTTTACATATCGTTGTTGATTGGCCTGCAGGCCGAGGCAGCTCCTTTATACGAAGGCCACTTGTTTGATGCATCTTCAAATCCGATAACAACCGCGGTGATGATTAAATTAGATGTGCAAAGTTCCGATGGGACTTGTTCCTTATTTAAGGAAACCCATTCAGTGACACCAAATAGCACTGGTTATTTTTCGGTGCAAATTGGGGCGGGTTCGAACTTATTCAAAGCAAATAATCCTGCCGGAATGATTACCAACGTAGATCAGGCTTTTCAAAATCAAATTAATTTTACCGGATTTTCCTCTTGCGCCTACACTCCGACGGTTGCGGAAGGTCGCAAATTACAGGTATGGGTTAGTGCTGATTCTGGTTCGACTTGGGACAATTTAGGAAGTGTCGCATTGCAACCACAATCTAATTCAGTTTTTGCCAGCGTCGCACAAGTGTCCGAAGTGGCGAACAAGGTTGGAAGTTTTGGATCTGCCAATTTATTACGCGTAGACAATGCCGGAACGCCAGGCCCCGCTAGCAGCATTACGTCTCCGCAGTTCACAGAATTGTTGGCACTAATAAATGGTTCTTCGATTCAATATCAAAAACCTTCAGCCAATGGGACGACGGCTTTGCCATCGTTTGCTTCTGATCCCGGTGGTATGGCCCCCGGGCAGTTGTGGTACGATTCTTCAGTTCAAAAATTAAAGTATTATAATGGGTCGACATCGCAACAGGTTTCGACCGGCGTTGGCGGGGCAGGAACAGTGACTTCCGTCGCAGCGGGAACCGGATTAGTTGCGGGAACTATTACTACTTCTGGTACCATTTCTGTGGACACCTGCACGTCAGCGAATAAAATCGTGCAGTTGGATGGATCGGCAAGATTGCCGATTGTTGATGGCAGTTTGTTAACCAGCGTAAATGCGGGTTTCATTAAATCTACGCAAGTATCCCCAGTGACCCCATTTCAGGTGGGTCAAACTTTGCGGTATAACGGAACGATGTATGTTGCGGACATTATCCAAGGTGTTGATATCAAGTCCAATGTAAATGCTCCTTTTTTCCCCGGAGCCTGCGGTGTCGGTCAAGTTATGAATTACAACGCCGTATCGGATTCGATTCAGTGTACTGCCTTCGTCGTTCCCAACAATGATTTAGTTTCGCCAGTCACTTATTATGTAAGATCTGATGGAAATAATAATTGCACCGGATTATTTAATTCGGGTGGGGCCTCGGGCAGTTGCGCTTTTGCGACTATTCAAAAGGCACTTGATACTTTACCGAACGTCATTAACGCCGTTGCAATTATAGATCTTGGCGCGCAGGTTTTGACATTGAATCAAACTAATATAATTAATAAAAACTTTAAATCAAATGGTCAGTTGATCATCCAAAATGGAACGATAAATACAAATGCGGCGACCTCTTCTTTTGCGCCGATATTTACAACTTCCGGAAACTCATTTAGCGGTGGTGTTCCTTCGATCCAATTTAGTAATTTAATCATCAATGAAACCATCGCGGCCAGCCGAAGAGAACTTTTTATGCTGATGGGAATGGTTTATTTGCGTGACTTAACCATCAACAATGCACAGACCGGTTTAAGCGTTCACAATGGACATGTCATGTTGGACGGTGTGATAAGTATCTCTTTGGCTAATGGCATCGATGAGGCCCGCGCCATTTCAGTTGATGGTGGTGCCTCAGTTGAATTTATGGGATCGGGCAATATGACGATTACATTGGGCGACCTGGGTAGCACGAACAAACGTCAATCAGGAATCTCGGTAGGTTCTGGTGGAACGTTCCGTTCGGAAACGTCGGGCACGGTGAACATTGTTATGCACGGTAATAACTCGTATTCAATGGGAACTCAAGGTACTGGCTTTGATGTCAGCGGCGGTAGTGTTGAAATAAAATCCAGTGTTAATATTAACACTGGAAATGCGATTGGAAATTTACCTATTCAAATTTACAGCGGTGAATTTAAAATTGAACAATCCTCGATGTTAAATATTACCAATATTTCGGACAAAGGTGGCATTAATATCATGAAAGGCGGAGTTTTATCGGCAAGCGGACCAGTATCCATTGCAGGCAATTCCACTAATTCAGTGATCTCACTTGAAGATGGGGCCAAAGCCGTTTTTTATCACAATTTGACTTTGAATAATTCAGCTGGTTCGCCTCCTTCATTAGTGGGATTACGAACAGGCTCAATTTTTAAATTTGCTCCTTACTCAGGTGCAAATTTTAATATAACTGGTGGAACAACGACTTACTTGTTTTCGGCGTCATTGGGTTCTTTAATCGAGGTAGGCACTTCCGGCCCACCTTCTAATTACAGTGCTTCTGGAACTATCGTTAAATTGGCACAGCTGGATTCAGCATCAACAATGGTTTTACAAGGTAGTACCGGTGGTGCCAATTGGCCGGCTCTTTCGGGTGGTAGTGCGATAGCGGCTAGTAATGGCGGTCGTTTTATTAATTCAACTTCGGGTCCATGGGGTCCGGCTTCTGTCTCTGGAGGCGCGGCTGCACAAGGTATGATGACGTTTAATAGTACTCAGTCTTGGAATGTCCCTATGGGTGTAACCGCGATCAAAGTTTCCTTAATTGGCGGCGGCGCGGGCGCGTATTCGGCTGGCATGTATTTCGGTGGACAGGGCGGTGCTGGTTTTGGTTACTTACAAGTAGCGCCGGGAGCACTGATCAACATTACTGTAGGAAATGGCGGCAATGGTGGCGCGCCAGGTACCAATGGTGCATTTTCCGAAGTTAATTATAGTGGATCGTGGATTAGAGCCAACGGTGGTATTGCAGCTGTTGCTTCTGGTGCACAGGGCTCCGCTGGAAATATCACTGACTCGGGTGGAGCAGCCAATTCAGTGATGGGAAATTTTACGCAAGGTAACGCTGGTTCCGGCGGCCCTACAGGTGGCGGTGCGGGGCAAAATGGATTCGTATTAATCGAGTGGTAGACTGGTTTGTGGGCTGCGCAGGTCTGCTTGCTGAAATGCGAACTAGTTATACCGGGCGCAAATATGCGAACTAGTTGTAATTATACTGTTTGCAGACATGCGACCTAATTATACTTCCGTTTTAATTTCTTTGTCGGCAACTGCTGCAAAATCTCATCACGATAATTCGTTCTGAATTTAATGTAATTCTTCAGCTCGTTCTTTTGTCTAGATAAAATCAGCAGTCGATCATCATTATGCAACTCACCTTTGATCATCATATCATCTAGATCAATTTTTTTAGCCTGGGCCAGACCCATAACGGGAAAAAGGCAAGAAACGATAATTACAAAGGATAAGGTTCTTTTCATAATTCCAGTATCGTCTATTTTTAAGCTTGGATTAATTTAAAAATGACTCTTATAATTGAATTATGGTCCTTTGACCTATTTTGCTAGAAGGAACTTATGAATATTCCCATGGTCGATTCTGAAAACTGGTATGGACTGAACGAAAAGGTCAAAACCATCCTTTTGGAAAAGAATTTATGTGAAGCCGACGACCAAATCAGGATCTATGATCAGGTATCGACAGCTATTTATGAATCTGTGGTCGGAATGGCCCACTTTTACTCGCATAAAAGAAAAGTGGCATGGGTAAAAGGCGTTCATCCTTATTTGAAAGCCGTCAGTCCCTATTTTTATAAAGAAACTTATGAAATTCTAGAACTAAATTATCAACAAAGTTTTGAGGATGCCGTAAGTACTTTGAATAAAGAATATGCTTTGGTTTTTTCTTGTGAAGACCATTTGATCACGGGGGAAATTTTTCCTTTTTCGGTTTTACAAGCCAAAACCGATGATTTGAAAACGATCAACGTTCGACTGTCTTTTAACTATTTTAAATTTCAAGATAAAATATCTTCTCCCTATACAGTACGTATCTGTGTGTTAAGTAGCAATTTAGCAGTAGTGATTTGTGGTTCGCGTTTCAAGGCTGTTCCGCACATCGGTGAAACACAAAGATTAAATGAAAGTGCGATATTAAAAACGATCGAATCCGAATTGTCGAATCGTCGGCAGTTTTTATCAGAAATTGAAGAATTCGAATCTAAATTACCTACGGGATATCTTCCTTTTTTTCCGTCAACTAACAAATCCCGAGTCTACGATCGATCGGTCATCTATAGCACAGAACTGAACGCCGATGCTGTAGTCAAATATTTAGCTGCTTCCTTAGCGCTACAGCCTAATCAAATTTCGACCACCAGCGATTGTTACTGGGGAAGTCGGGATGTTATGAAAAACTGGCAGATTCCGGCGTTATCTCCCGTACAGGAGCGCGGTTTATTAGTGATAGATCGTTCGGTTTTGGAGCGCTCTGCAGAATTAATAAAAAGCCTTGAATTAGCCAAGGCCGAGTGTCAAATCTAACTGCAGATATGCAGGAACAAACCGCTAAAGCCATTATTTTAAAAAAGAATAAATATTCAGAAAGCGATCTGATTGTTCAGTTTATTACCCAAAGTGGCGAAAAATTTTCGGCGATCGCCAAGGGCGCTCTAAGAAGTAAAAAACGTTTTGCCGGTGGGATTTTAGAACCTACGCATTACATTGAAATTCATTTTAAGAAATCCCAAGATCACAAATTATCGGTTTTGCTGGAAGCGCAGATGATTGATGACTTTCACAAAATACGCCAGTCCTATGATCATATCCAATTGGCTTTGCATTTCGTTGAGTGCGTTCAGAAGGTCAGCCAAGAAGGTGATTCAGGCTCGGCGAATCTATATAATCTTCTGGGACATAGTTTGAAGACGTTGCAAGAAATAAAAGATTTACGTAAATTCCGACTGCATTTCCATGTCAAATTTTTACATCAGCAGGGGATTCTAGAAACCGAACCTTGGATGTTCGATTTTATTAAAACTTCCATCATGCAAAGTGATGAAATTAAGATTACAGATAGCGATCTGGTTAAGTTTGGGAAGTTTTCCGAGGAACAGGTTCGCAATTATATAACACGCGCCGAACGCGGGTACTAGCTCTCAAAATAGGTCATCTACTGCGTTGCTCAAACTAAAATATCCCTTCGACGTACGAGGAGTACGCCATCAGGGAATTTTAGTTCGAGCGCCTTGTATCTAACCCATTTTGAGCGGCTAGTGGGAACGGGGACGGGAACGGGGACGGGGAGCGGGATGTGGTGCGGAATATGTGAAGGGCGCAGTGCCGCTGTGCCGCCGTAGGGGCGTTAATCGTCTTCCTGCGGAATCGGGTTCCAGTTTCAATTGCCGCCCAGTAAGTACGCGCTAATAGTATTGCATTGACCGGCGCACGGTAACTGATGGCCCAGACCTAAAAAAATTAAAAGATGTTATCAGTTAATTCAAAAGATCCAATAATTCCATGCCCTTGTGCGATATTTATCCAGATAATTATTGACCTATTTTAGCTATGTAATTATATTGCCCGTATATGCAGATGTATCTAATTCCTAAAAATGATCTTCGAGCGATGAAGGCTTTGAGCCTGGGTGGAAGTTCTTTGAAGAAAAGGCGTAAAATCAAGCGCCCTTTGATTAATGGACTTGCGACCCATGTTGTATTTAAATCTTCCAAGGCTACGGGTGATCTTTCTTTTTACAAACATAAAAATTTAGTATCGAAGTTGCTGCAGGAAAAATCGCGAAAGTTTTTTATCGAAATTTTGGATTGGGTGAATATGGGGAATCACCTACATCTAAAAATTCGGTTTAAGGATAGAAAATATGTGGGTGCTTTTTTTAAATCGTTTTCGGCGACTTTGGCTCGTAAAATTACGGGTGCAAAAAAGGGAAATAGATTTGGAAAGTTTTGGGACGGATTGGTGTTTACCAGAATTTTAAGTACTAAGATTGAAGAGCTAGGAATCAGAGGATATTTTGAAGCCAATCATAGACAAAGAGAATATGGCTATGAAGAAAGAGCCCTTTACCTAAAAAGATTTAATCAGTTTTTGTATCGTTTGAAACGAAGCAGGGCCAGCAGCCTGCAGCAGGTGGGCAATCAGGAACCCATTCTGAAGCCACTAGCAAACCACAGGAAGTTTCCGAAAGGCTGAAGAAAAGGCCCGATAGCGGGCCTACTTGAATTAAATGGTCAGTTGGTGCGAATG
>JAYVAZ010000625.1:0-3878 GCA_043750675.1 Pseudobdellovibrionaceae bacterium
CTTGTCCGGGATCACTAAACGTACACAGGTAAGTTTTGTGAGTTTTGTTTACCAGTTTGCAGTTGGCTTTTGATTGGGCCTCGGCTTTTACAAAAGTCAGAACTGCGATGAACAGAACTAAGAAACTTGTTTTTTTGAACATGGATACTCCTTGTTTGGTTGTTTAATAAATTAATTTGATGGGGGCGCCCAGTATTCCAGACTTTCGATTTTAAAGCCGCTGGGGAAAGTTAAAGTCTCAGAGGAAGGATTCTGAAATTCAAAAGTTTTTAAATCGGAAACTTTTAATCGATAATTATTTTCACCTAAAAATAAAATGGCCTCGTCGTAGTCATCATTATAGGAAGCCGAATAGGCGTTATTGATATTTCCGGAATATTCAATGGATGGATAAAGTGCGGCTTCAGCATTAATTTTGTTGTCCAAGTATTCTAAGTTCCAGAAGAACTGATTAAACTTGAAAGTAAATTCCGAACCTACCAATGGAGTCGTCGAATTAAATATAGTTTGTGTGCCGCCCGTAAGAATTTTGTCGATGGAAATATCTAACGGAACCGATACCTTCACCGCTTTCGGAAGACTGTTCAGCCAATTAAACACGAAATCTAAATGAATGTTTGGATTTTCGCGGCCGCAATCCTTCGGGGAAAGCGGAACCCATAAAAAATCAGGGTTTTCAGAAATCCATTCTCCGCCAGTAATTGTCCCGTTCGCTTCCATTTGAAGATTGTATTCGTAGTTTCTATGATACATCCGCGCCGGGCCCGCGCCTTCATTGCGGACATGGTCGTAGTCATGCATCTGAAGTTCAGTTACCACGTGATACCAGTTTGGGCGATTAGATATTGGATTGATTTCAGATTTGTAACCGCTAACTACGTTATTATCGATTTTTTGATCTCTGAAATAGTCCATTGCGATAGGCTTTTTCTGATTATCTAAATAGTAACGTAGGACTTTGTGAAATAGGTCGGGTTTAATATCTGTTAGATCATCGCCAGGGTTACCATTGTACCTTTTTCCATAGAAAGCCCAGTATACACAGAAACTGCCTTCGGCAAGGATACCTTGAACATCAGTGGGTAAAATCATTTGATTGGTTAATGGATCAAAAAGAGTTTCAGTCCATTCAGGATAAAGTACCGAGCTAGCCGCCCAGCCATTACAATGACCACCCCAAGGAACGTTAGACAAGGAATGATTTTGGCTTTCCCAGGCGCTGGCATTTGGATTTTCGCCATTTCTAATCGTATAGGCACTATCATATTTGCCTAAGGGAGAATTTTTTCCGGCAAACAATTGCTGATCGCTATGAGACCACCAATATCCGCCATAAGGATATTTAGAGGCATCTAGGTAGGCCGTTTCAGTGGATCTTAAATTCGGTTCGAATTTTTTTCCGCTGAGTGGAGCGGCTTTGAGATTTTCAATGAGTTTGTCAATTTTTCGTGTCCCAGAGGCCGTAAAAGATATTCTTTCTAAAGCGCGATTTCTTAATGCATTTATTTCTAACGGTACATTTACCGGCGAAATTCCCATGAAGTTAGATTTTGTGAAACTTAATTTTCCAGAATTTAGCACGCCCGATGAAATGCGCGAACCTTCTTCGATCAAAACACTTAACTCTGGTCGAATTTTTTCTTGATCAAAATTGAAAACCAAAAGATCTTTACCGTCGTTTAATTTTTTGTAACACCAAAGTTCACTTCCATGATCTTCCCCTTTGCTGATTAAATCCGGAGACTGTTCAACTGGGAATTGGTAACACTGGACGTCCTGTTCTTGTATTGCGAACGCTACTTCAGAAGTCAGTAATAGGACGCAAAATATTTTTGATAAGGTATAAGTTTTTTTCATACATCTTTTTCGACAGACACTTATGAAATAAGAGTCTAGATTTTTTTATTTTCAGAGGCAAAACTAGATCATAGTATATGGCAGACGAGACTTCCGGAGGAGTTTCGTGAAAGAGTAAATACAAAGTTTACAAAATTCGCGATTGAAGCTGAGCAACTGCTTTGGTTTTTAAAAGGACCTGGCACCTAAAGATGTGTAGCGAAGATTTTTTGTAAGTTTTTAAGAACAGTTTCTAGCTGATCTAATTTCAGTGATGTTGGTCCATCACATAATGCCTTGGACGGGTCGGGATGCGTTTCTAAAAATATCCCATCGACACCAATACCGATCGCGGCACGAGCCAAAGGCCATACCATTTCACTTCTTCCGCCGCTGCTTTCGCCAGTAGCGCCAGGCAACTGCGTCGAGTGAGTACAGTCCATAATGACAGGAAATCCAAGATTTCGCATTTCAATCAATCCGGTCATATCATTAACCAATCGGTTATAACCAAAAGTAGTTCCTCGTTCGCAAAGGAGTATTTTATCGTTGCCGGCTTGAACAGCCTTGGCTGCGATCGCCTTCATATCCCAAGGAGCCAGAAACTGACCTTTTTTAATATGAATTACTTTTCCGGTTTTTGCGGTTTCAATTAACAAGTCGGTTTGCCTAGACAAAAAAGCAGGAATTTGAATCACATCTGCGACTTCAGCAACACCGGCAACTTGATTCGTTTCGTGAACGTCCGTAAGTAGCGGAGCACCAATGGCCGATTTGATTTTACCCAAAGATTTTAGAGCACTATCAACACCAGGCCCGCGAAAGCTGGCTGCGGACTGACGGTTGGCTTTATCGAAAGAACATTTTAAAATCCAAGGAATTCCTAACTGATCTGTGACTCTTTTAATTTCTTTGCCAACTTCTAAAACCATACCTTCGTCTTCGATAATGTCGGGGCCGGCGAACAGAACGAAATTTTTTCCGTCACCCCAAGTGATATGATGAGAGTTCGTTTTCAGTTCGACCGTTTTTTTTAATTTTCCAAAACCAGTTGTCATCTTGTTCCTAAAATAGCGCAATGAATGCGCTGTATGATTTGGTAGCGCATCAAATACGCTACCTGAAAGTTTCTTTTGCGCTTATTTAAAAAAGCTAAGTACCGCGCTGATCACGCGATCTTGAGTGGCGCCGTCCATATCTGGGTAAATGGGTAAACTGACAACATGGTCAGCGGCGTGACGGGAATGCGTCCAATCACCACTGCTTGCTGTATGTTCTTTATACCAAGGTTGATCAGGCATAATACGCGGATAATGAACCGCAGTAGGAATTCCTAAAGCCGTCATTTTTTCTTGGAAAGTTTTACGATCAGGAACCATTAACGTGTACTGCGCCCAAGCACAGAAATTATTTTTTTCGATATAAGGGGTTGAGAAACCCTTTAAGGTCACTTTACCGAAAGCTTCTGAATAACGTTTCGCTAAACGGTCACGTTGTTCTAATTCCCAATCATATTCTTCTAGTTTCGCTAAAAGAATTGCGCACTGAAGAGTATCTAAACGTGCGTTTAATCCTAAACGCGTATGGAAATAACGAACTTCCGAACCATGCTCGCGAATTTCTTTCATCGCTTTAAACATTTTTTCGTCATTAGTGAAGATGGCTCCGCCGTCGCCGTAGCAACCTAAAGGTTTCGCCGGGAAAAAACTAGTGCCGGCAACTACCGAAAGATTACAGCTGCGTTTTCCATTTTGTTTCGCGCCAAAACTTTGGGCGGCGTCTTCGATTAAAAGTAAATTATGTTTTTTGCACAAAGCATTTAAACCATCCATATCCGGAGTTTGACCGTAAAGGGATACCGGCATAATGGCTTTGGTTTTTGGAGTGATTGCCTTTTCGCAAAGTTTCACGTCCATATTAAAAGTTTTTGGATCAATATCGACATAGATTGGTTTTGCGCCAGCTAAACAAATCACTTCTGCCGTTGCGATAAAAGAAAATGCAGTCGTGATGACTTCATCACCTTCGCCAATTCCCGCCGC
>JAYVAZ010000626.1:0-8190 GCA_043750675.1 Pseudobdellovibrionaceae bacterium
AATAAATTCTTACTTCCGAAGCAATCTCGCTTTGGGCCTTTATGGCTTGCAGATGTGCCCTTGAATGAGCAAACTCCTTAGGCGCAGCAATCGATTCCCATGCACTGATTGTAAAGTGCCAGTAACCAGAACCCGTATTTTTCATTTTAATAAAACCGGCACTCTTTCGGGCTTGCATTCCGATTTTGAGGCCCCACCAAGATAATCGGAAAAAGCCCCATCGTGATTTTAATCGAAGCGAAGTAATACTTATGATCATTCAGTACCTTGTTTTCTATTTTAAGTTTGCTGTTTACTAGGTTTAAATTTCTTTAACAAATTATAAACCGCGAAAACTAATCCGCCCGCCACAAACCCAAGTGTGACCTCTGCCAGAATAGAAAGAAAACTATTAGACCAGGAGGCGAACAAATCGACCAACGTATGCGAACCGTGCGCTAACAAACTTCCGCCGACCAAAAACATTGCAACCGTTCCCAATACCGAAAGAATTTTTAACAGCCAAGGTGCTGCTTGAATTAAAAATAACCCAAAACGGCGAATGCTGTTGGGAAGTTTCTTGTTTTTATTTAGAAACAGTCCAAAATCGTCTAATTTTACAATCAGAGCCACTAGGCCATAAACGCCAACCGTCATTAATACGCCGATTGTTAATAAAACCGCAACTTGTTGAAGGAAGCTGGCTTCAGCAACTGATCCCAAGGTGATAATGATAATCTCTGCGGAAAGAATAAAATCTGTACGTATCGCGCCTTTAATTTTTTCTTTTTCGTAATTTTCGCTAATGGTGGCCACAGAAATCGGAGCTTCTTTTTCTGGGTGTTTTTGCAAACTGTGGAAAATCTTTTCAAATCCTTCGAAACATAAGTAAGCGCCACCTAACATTAATGCCGGTTGAATCAACCCTGGTAAAAACTGAGCTAATAAAAGCGCTAAGGGAATCAAAATAAGTTTATTAATCAATGAACCTTTGGCAACTGCCCAAACTACAGGTAGTTCCTTTTCGGCGGCAAACCCAAATACCTGTTCGGCGTTAAGGGCCAGATCGTCGCCCAAAACTCCCGCCGATTTCTGTGCAGCGACCTTCGTCATTGTCGCAACGTCGTCAAGTAACGTAGTAATGTCATCAATTAATGCAAACAAACTAGTGCCGGCCATTTTTTACCAAGTCCTTAAAATTGAACTGTCAGGTTTTCATGCCTTACGGTTTCAGTCAAATTTTCTTGGTTTTTTTCGCTTTGGTTTTATTGGGTGCACAAAGTTCGGCAATTGCAAATCCAGGAGAGACGGTTTTTGGAGAAACCCAAGGCGGGTTTCGTATGAAAGAAATAACTAAACAAATTTTGATTCAGGAAGATCTTTGGTAAAAATTAATGCAGTAGTTGGTGAGAAACAACATTTAACGAATCATCGATTTCAGTCTGTGTAGCCTGTCTGGCATCAAGAGTTTCGATTTCGAATATTAAATCTTGTCCCGCTAATGGATGGTTGCCATCTAAACTAACCATATCGTCGTGAATTTGCGTTAAAGTGTAGATTCGGGTTGCACCGCTTTTACCAACAATAGAAATGGTTTCACCCACACGTGATTGTTGCGGAAGTTTTTTCTTGGGATACAAAATCACTTTATTCGGATCATAAAGGCCGTAGGCCTCTTCTGCTGACAACGATATCACTCTTTTTTCCCCTTTTTTTAAATCCTGTAGACCTTTTGCTAACCCACTTAACATAGTGGACTGAACTTCGACCGCATTAATTACTTCGCGATTAAAGGTAGAGCTGATAAATCGACCGGCTTTATTTTTTAGAAGACAATTAAAAGAGATGATTTGAATTTTCACTAGGGTTCGCTTCCGTTAAGGTTAAAATAAAAACCGACCCTTGCGAGTCGGTTTTGCAGATCTAATTCTAAAGAAAAATCTTAGTAAGAACGACGGGAAGTAAAACCCCCGCGAGATCCTTCTGTGCGAGGAGCCATTGGTTTGGCTTCGCTAACATTCATTGAACGACCATCTAAAGATGTTCCGTTCAAACGATTGATAGATTCCATTGCTTCGCTATCTGTAGACATTTCAACAAAGGCAAAACCTTTGCTGCGACCAGAATCACGATCCATAATAACTTTAGCAGATTGAACTGTTCCACATTGTGAAAAAGTATCTGTTAAAGATTGGTCTGTTGCTGAATAGGGTAGGTTACCCACGTACAATTTTTTACTCATATTACCTCCTAAAGGCTTGAGCGCTACTTTGGAGGAAATGAACACAATGAACAAATGACTCTCAACTAGCAAATACATAAATACACTAACACAGATTTTCTAAGTCGCCAACGTATTAGATTTCGACCTTGGCCTGATTAGGTAAGTGGCAAGAATAGGTTCAGATGTACTCCAGCCGATATGAGATCGCATTAGTTGTCAAACGTCCCTGTTAAATATGTTAGGCCAGTTTCTTTGCAACAAAATTTAAGCAGTTCCCTTTAATTTCCTGAATTTGAATTTCAAAACCAGAAGATTCTAACAAATTAATCACTTCCATAGCGGAATAAGTACGATTTAAAATTCCTTTTTTCATTCCCCAAATATTAATTTTTTTCGCGATTTTATCCAAAAATCCATTTCCTTTAGGCTCAAGTAAACAATTGCCGGTAAGAAGGCCTCCCGGTTTTATTACTCGGTATAATTCTTTAATACTGCCGGTGACATCGGGCAAACAATGGATGGCATTCGCGATAGCGGCGGTATCAAAGGACGAATCATCTAACGGAAGTGCGACGGCATCAGCCCGCAAAAGTTTAAGCTGTGGTTGGTTTTTAAAAGTTTTCCTTGCTCCGGCTAACATACGTTCAGCATAGTCGAAACCTAAAATGTTTACTTTAGGTGCGCCAACAATTTTGCGCCATTTCAAAATAATATTTAATAAAGTACCTGTTCCGATTGCGGCTTCTAAATGTTCGGGTCCAATATTTTTTGCAAATAGTTTGATTTGGGATGGTAGGGTCGTGCGGTAGGCAAAAGTTAGGATTAGAAACCCGCGTAAGTCATACCACCAAGGATCCGACGAATAGGCCACATCAATTTTCTCAATTTCTGTTTTTGCGGCAAGAAGTTCGACGTTATACTTTACTGAGAATTCCTGAGACTGAGTTTCGTTATCCACTTTTTTCTCCTGTTAAGAGTTTGTCTACTTGTTCAGGATAGCGCTTTGGTTTAGTTTATTGAAATTTCAAGTTGTTCCGGAATACAGGGAAAAATTAAGTTAATTCTTATACTTAAATTTAATATCTCAAATTGAAACGTGGATTTCAGTCGCAAATCAGTACACCAAATTTTGCTGACATTACGTTATGATTAAGAGGGGGCCATGAATGTCGATTTGGTTTAGAAAACTATCTATTAGTTTATCATTTTTAATTTTGGTAATAGGCTTCCAAAATTGTGGTTTAAAATCTTCCTTCTTAGCAATTCAAAATTTATCCTTTAAAGACTCAGGTAATGGTGGTGGCTATGAAGGAAAACCAAACGCCCGCTACTACCACTACGTCCCCAATTATACTTGTGAAGGTCAACCTTCGCCCGAGCAAGTCACCGAAATTAAAGATGGCCAGGCCTATTTATATGCAAACACGACAAGTCAATGTGCCAATCAAAATCAATTGATTTCCAATTCTGATATCGTTTTTTCCCCATTTCAAAATGATTTCATTAGCGTTAATGACAAATTATTTAAAAGATATGAAGTTAAGCCGGTTGGAGTGCCAGACAGTTTGGCGGAAATTCTATGTCGGGATAATTTCGAAAATCCAACATACGAAATAATATCACACTTTGATCGAGTTAAAAATGAAGCGCTAACCAGAATCTATTTTTCGGATAAAAAAATAGAGGACTTTGCCGTTAGCCGAATTTTATCGATGGATCAATTGCAGTATGTATCAAAGGTATTTTCGCTAACAGTAAATCTTAAAGCGGGCTCTACCGGCCGCGGTAAATTTGATGCCTTGATAGAAAAAAGTGAAATTGCAAAGGTATTCCCGGGTCCGTTAACCTGCATTGTCGGTGGATCAATGGATACAAGTCATTGGTCACTTAAACCTTTGACCACCGTGGATGCTGGTCCCTTTCATCTAAGGTCGAACGGGGAAGTTATGTTTTTTTCAGAAATTTCTCGAAACTATTTCTCTTCTAATTTTTATACTTCTGTGCAACACGTTTTCAAGATTGGACTGGATGGATTAGTTGAAGATTTTACCGCAAAAATCCTTGGCCCCGAGTATAACATTAAATATTACGTGGGGCCAGTCCACGATGATCTATTTGTATTTGCTGCGAAGGTACCCAATGAAGGTTGGACCAGCCTTTATGTTTATGATTCGGTTACGAATAGATCCAAGAAGTTGACAAACTTGGTAACGGGCGGGTCTCCGGAGGCTTACACTAGGGGAACTCCCGTTTTGACTAATGATCGAAAGTTAATCTACGACACGATGGTAGCGTTTTCGGCGCCTGAGGCAATGGGTTATATCAGAGTTTACGATATGGTTGCGGATACGATTACAGAATTGGCCGCCATAGATACCCACTATTCTGGATATTTTGTAAATTCAAACGGTAAAACAGTTTCTTTCTTTTGGAATCAGAAAAATAATATGGAAAATTTGATTGAGACTCATGATCTAAATAATAAGCAATCGACAATCGTGCCGGTTAAGGCGCCCGCTGGATGTCGAATTTTAATGATGGAAACTGAGATAGTTACCTATGAAGATAAAGCGATTGGTCTGCTGAATTGCGGAACGGAAACTTCGGAAGTGGTACGAATTTCTCTTTTAGACGGAAGCGTGAAACTCTTTGGAAAATTAACAAAAAGGTATTGGGTAACTCCCGATCAAAAATGGATAGTTATGGCGATGGATAAAGGTAGCCGCATCGTCAATTTAAAAACGGAAGAGTTTTGGGACGCACCGGTTGATCCCTATTTTCTGTTAGTCAAGCCAGACGGTTCCTACGATGACTCGATGGGAACGTCGGGACAGAAAATAGGGTACGACGGTTCAAGATATATTTTCGGTTTCGGTGGCAACTACACGTCCCCAACAGCATACAAAGTAGATACACAAACCGGAAAGACCAGTGAGATTTGTAGCGGTGCCAGCGGAAGAAAACTAGACATTGGAATTCTCCCAGATCAAAGGGCCTTCCTTTTTACCTATGACTCCGATTTAAAAGTTTACCGTTTTTATCAGGCCAAGGCAGATGGTACTTGTACGCGAATTAACGAGTTCCCAAGTCAATATCCCACAGTACCTAAATACATTTCTACAAATATTGGTTTCGCATTGCTACTGGGAAATCCACTATCTAACTCGACCTCAGTTTGGACCCGGGAAGCGGTGTTCGTACCAATCGATGGAAGGCCGCCGTTAAAATTCAATTCTGATGGCAACAGCAATTGGGAAATGGATGTATCGCCTAGTAAAAATCGAATTATATTGCGCGGTCCCGATGCCCAAGGGACCGTGAGGATATTTTCCTTTGATCTTTAAAATAGAATTAGGCCGCGCGCCGGCCCGAGAAAAAGATGTAGCGGCTGCTTCGTCCTTTGCCTATTTTTTGAATTTTGTTTGACCCTAAACCTTTTTGTAAAATCGATACCGCACTTCTTTGCGTGATTCCCAATACTTTTGCCAAATCAGAACTGGAAAAACTGCGCGATTCATTTTGCTGTTTGAACAACTTTAGTGCGGCTTGCCAACTGTCTAACGGACGTTCCCTTTGGGTCGTTAAAATACTTATTCCCGGAGCGCCGATGAGTTTAAAGTCACCTTCCTGAATTTGAATTTTGAATTCACAAGAGTGTTGTTCTGCCCATTCATTAAAACGAAACACGCTATTTCGAACCCGCTGTGGAGAAGTGAAAGGGTCAAAATACTCTCGGCCATAAATTCCATTAAACACCACTCCCATTCGGGGAGGCCGATAAATATCTTTAGTCATTAGTCGGATTAGTGGCCACGAAGTTGAATTTAAAAATGCATTTTCTGAAATTTTGTTTAGATCTAAGCCTACCCGGGTAGGGCTGATGCTGGGCTGGCTAGGGCAGAACTCGAGACTCCTGGAGTTTGCCATAGAAACTCCGAACAAGGATTGCACACGATCGTGATAACCCTGATAAGGAGTACCCAATAAGATCCTTTGCATAAAGTCATTATTTCCACTGAGACGGGCTAGATGAAAATCACAATCGCGAATGGTTTCCCAGTTTTTTAATAGAAGGGCTTCTTCTTTCACTTTTAACAAACTTAATTTTGCAGTGGAATCTTCCGGAGAAAGTCCAAGGTGGCAAACGGCTTTCCATTTATTTACGTAAAGTAAGTAGCGACCCGGCTGATCTGATAGACTTTTTTCTGAAGAATCCAAAAAAAACAAAGCGTTTTCGTATGCACCGTCTAAAATGGCAATTTGTGCGCGCAATTCTAAACAATTTCCATGTAAAAGTTTATAATTTGGATTGGACTGAAGTTCTTGGATCAACGGTTCAAAAACTTGTTTTGCTAGTTTAAGATCTCCGAAGGCAATGTAAGCGGCGAGAAGATTGATTCGGCCGACCAATTTTTGATACGCACTAGTTTGTGAAGAATTTATGTATTTTAGTAGTGGAGGTATGGATTTTTTATAATCCCATTGCGCAAAATAAACAAAGGCCTCCGTTAGCAAAGCATCGGTAGAGCCCTTGATTCGATGTAGGCACCCTTTTGATTCTTCTAAGGCTCCTATCCACATCAAAGAGGTAGCATAAATGTTTAACGCCTCAGATCCGGCCTCGGATATTTTTTCACGATCTTCGCGAATCAAGGGATGTAAAATCCTTAAAGCTAATACGTAAGAATGATTACGATTTGCGATACGCGCTAATTGCGGTCGTATGGAATGATCGAGGCCGCTTTTGATCAAACGGCTTAATTCTTTTAATACCAATAGACGCTGACCTTGTTTAGTTAAGGCGTCTAATTTTGCAAGAACTTCGGTTTGAGAGGCTAAATCCATTACAGTATTTCCTATAATCGTATCAAATTGAGATACCATTTGTAACCGGTTAGAATCATAGAACTCTTCGGCTGTTTCCAGCAAAACTTGAAATTTTATCTTTAGTCCAAATATGTATATTCTAGATGTACAAAGATACAAGTATTTGGAGGGGTTATGATTACAAAGTTTTTTTTATCGATCCTTGGGTTATTTCCCGTGAAACTACGCCACCAGTTTTATAGAAAATGTGTTGTGGTCCCAGAGTTTGCTTTAGATAACGATTTCAATGTAGAAATTGCGCGCACAAAAGCAGATTTGGAAAGTGCTTATCGTCTGCTCTACGATTGTTATGTGGCCACAAAACTAATGCAGCCAAATACTTCAGGGTTGCGCTGCAACCTATATACATTTTTCCCCCACTCAACCGTAATTGTAGCGAAATACAAAGGCGAAATAGTAGGGACTGTATCATTGATCCGAGATTCTGGATGGGGATTACCGTCGGATAAAGACTTTCAAACTGAAAATAATCAGTTAAGGAAAAATGGGCAAAAGTTGGTGGAAGTGTCGGCCCTGGCTGTTTCTAGGAACTTCAGAAAACGTGGAAATTCGGTTTCTTTATTATTAATGAAGTATCTTTACAATTACACTTCTGTTTATTTTAATTCAAATTGTTTAGTTTGTACTGTACATCCCCGTGCCGAAGATTTTTATAAAGCACTTTGGCATTTTGATCGCAATGGTCAGGTAATTAAATATGCATTTGTTCAGGGCGCATTAGCGATCCATTTGTCGATGGAAGTTTCTTTAGAGAAACAGAATAAAATCGTAGCTTCTTACGGGACAGGGGATTCGATGCGAAATTTAGGATTGTTTGTATTGAAGCAGGACTTTCGATTTAAATATCCTAAACGCCAAGCAGGGGCACAGATTGATCCGGTATTAACTCCTGATCTTTTCGAATATTTCTGTATTAAAAAAACCGATGTCTGGGAAACCCTAAGTATTGCGGAAAAAAATAGTCTTCGTAGTATCTATTTTGCGCTTTTTGGTTTTAGCGGCCCAGTTTTAAATACGATTTCCGAGGCTGGTAATTTAGGATTAAGGGAATACCGCGTGCCTATTGACGTGGGGGCAGTCCTACAGTTGGAGGCACCCGC
>JAYVAZ010000627.1:0-7717 GCA_043750675.1 Pseudobdellovibrionaceae bacterium
TCAGAAAGTTTTTTATATTTCTGAGCATGGAATTGGCCTAGATAACCTACGCCAACTACGGCTGTTCTTAATTTTGAACCCATTTTCACTCCTCGAAAACAGTATCTCCGGCACGATGCCGACGGCTGCGTGCAATTCCTCTTTTAGAGGTTTTTATAAAATGAATCAGATATTCCAAATGTGAACTCATTTTACATTCGGCCTGAATACGTGCAATTCCTTCGTCGACTGTATCTGATCCCAATAGGATGATACGAATCGCTTTATGGATGTTGCTGACTTCCTCTTTACTAAATCCCTTTCGCAACAAACCAACTTTGTTAGTTGCCCGGCAAAAGGCATACACGCCTTCCGATGTGGAGGCTCTAGAGAATGGTAAAATATCTTTGTTAACAACACTGCCACCAGCCACAAAAGCGTATTTACCCACTTTAGTAAACTGATTAAAAGCGCAAACGCCACCAATGGTCACGTTATCATCGACTTCCACATGTCCACCAATATGCGAATCTTGGGCAACAATAATGTTGTTTCCTATTTTGCAATCGTGTCCCACGTGAGTATAAGACATAAAATAATTGTTATTTCCAATTTCGGTTTTTTTATCGCCCTTACTGGTCGCTAAATTCATGGTCGTGAACTCACGAAAAATATTACCGCTGCCGATGATTAACTCAGTGGTTTCTGATTTATAGGAAACATCTTGTGGAGGGCCACCAATAACGGCACCCGGTGAAAAATGGTTCGAGTCACCGATAATCACTTTGCCAAACTTTGAACCCAAAGTTACATGGCTTTCGACTATCGTACCTCGCCCAATTTTAACATCGCCTTTGATCACGCAAAAAGGACCGATTTCTGCCTGATCATCGATCTGAACATCACCTTGAATTATGGTCGTAGGGTGAATTGGCATTTTTTGCTCCCGAAAAATTATTTATTATCTTTTTCGTACGCTTTAACTACGTCGTCTGTTAAGTCAGCGTCTTTTTGAGCGTACAAAACATTTTGACCCTGTTTTTCTAAAACCATAGAGTATTGTTTTTCAGTGGCTACTTTTTCGATCAAAGTTTTCATTTTATTTAAAATGGGCTCAACCAATTCTTTTTCTTTTTTCTGAATTTCTAATTGGTTTTCAGCAACTTGCTTTTGAAACTTCATCATTTCTTCCTGAAGTTCGGCTGATTTTTTACCCATAACTTCTTCGGATAATACAGCCCGTTTTTTCTCTAAATCTTGACCCATTTTTTCAATGTCGGCTTTTTTCTTATCTAGGTCTTTTTTTCTTTTGTTGTATTCGGCATCCAAACTTTCTTTAGCCTTTTTACCAGCTGCTGTTGATTGAATTGCTTTTTGTACATCGACATAACCCACTTTTGATTCTGCATGAACCGCAAGGGACAATAAACTCACCAATAAAATAGATAAAACACTTTTCATAAATCCTCCTCAATAAAGATTTTAATCAATAACATTACAGCACAAATTAAAACGGAGCACCAATAGAAAATTCAAAAACCATTGGATCTGGGGAGGCATCGGTTTTTCGCATAGGAAATCCCCACTCGAATCGCAGCGGACCGATCGGCGAAAACCATCGGAACCCTAAACCGATATCACTATAGAATTCTTTACTAGTAATTTCATCTTCGGCTTGACCGATGTCAAAAAAGGTAACGCCTTTGATCCCAGCCTCAGCGATTAATGGAAATTCCAGCTCGGTTTGATAAAGAACCTGCTTTTTACCACCAAACGGACGAGTGGCATAGATTCTTCTTTTCGAAGCATCAGGTATGTCAGCAATAACGTCAGCATCAGTATATATTTTATTTGAAAATTTCTGTTTACCGATTTTGTAAAATCGGTATCCACGTAAGGAATACGGTCCACCTAACAAGTACAATTCATTAAACGGTGGCTCTTTTTCTTCTTCGTGCGAAACGATAAACGAATAAGAAGCATTATTTCTCCAGACCACTTCCCAAAAAATCTTTTTAAAGAAACGGAAGGTGGCGTTACCTTTCGAGTACTTTAAGTCTCCACCTAATCCCGCATACTCCAAGGAAGTCGAAGCAAAGATCCCCTTTGAAGGCGAGAACCTATCATTACGTTTGTCGTACTCTAAAATAGCCGTCACCGAACTAGTTACACCCGATGCCGTGTCTAGTGGAAACAAAGTATAATCAGTGACTAAACCATTCGTATCATAAATGGGATCCAAATTGGTTCGATCCAGTGTGTAACGAAGTGATCCACTCAAGTAATCACCCAAGGGATGACCAAATCGAACCGCTCCACCGACTTTTTTCTCGTCATAGTCGTAGCGGCCCGAAGAACTTTGGTACAGATCAAATCCCACACTCCATAAAGTGTCGTAGAAGTAAGGTTCAGTGAAATTGAAATTATAGAAAGAACCATCCCGGCTAATATTTAGGCCGGCACCCAATTTTTGTCCTTTGCCTAAGAAATTGGACTGATTGATCTGACCCTGCAAAGTAAATCCTGTGGCACTTCCATATCCCGCGCCTAACTGAATACTTCCGGTATTTCGTTCTTTCACTACTATATCAATATTGAGAACGTCTGGTTTTTCGGGCGGTGTCGAAGTTTTGAAATTTACTTCGTCAAAAAATCCTAATCGCTGAATATTTTCCATTGATTCGCGTTTACGCGTTTCATGGTACAATTCACCCTCTTTGATTTTTAATTCGCGGCGAAGAACCTTGTCGCGAGTTTTCGAATTTCCGATAACATTAATTTGGCCAAAATAAACTTTGCTGCCTTTATCGAATTCAAAAGTCACATCGACTTTGCGATCTTTTTCATTGATTCGCGTGCGCGGAATAATGTTCGCAAAAGCGTATCCTAAATCTCCATATTTTGCCTGTAGCTCACTCAGATCTTTCTGCAAAATTTCGTAAGAAAAGACATCTGACTTATTAATTTGAATCAGCTCGGAAAGTTCTTCGCGCGGAAATAAAATATCTCCAGAGAAATCGATTTCGCCTACGTTAAACTGTTCGCCCTCTTCAATTCGAATTGTAATGTAAATGGATTTCTTATCAGGCGTGACATAAATTTGCGGACGATCAATTTTTACTTGGACGTAACCTTCGTTAAAATACAAAATTCGCAGCACCTGAACGTCGCGATCAAAGGCGTCTTGTTTATAGGCGCCGGATCCACTCATAAAACTAAAGTAACCTGTTTCTGAAGTCATTAACCTGGCCTTCAAAACGCCATCTTTCATTTTGGTGTTACCCAAAAAAGTCATCTTCTTAACTTTTACTTTGTCGTTTTCGGTAATTTTAATCTTTAAATGAACCGTTTCATCTTTTTTGATGTCTTCAAAAACCGGTTCGATTTTCGCTAAGAAATAACCTTTATCTTCATACATCTTTTGAATTTTTTCGACGCCTTCACGCACCTTGGCCATATTCAAAATTTCAAAAGGTTTGATCGGAAAGTTTTCGTTCAGTTCATCGGTTTTTAATTCGTCATTACCTTCGAAGGTAATTTCATTAATCGACGGTTTTTCAACCACCACGACACGCAGCTCGACTTCGTCGCCCTGCACTTCTTTATAGATGGCAACGTCATAATAAAAGCCGGTTTTATATATTGTCTGCATGTCTTCTTTAACAATGTCTTCAGAAAAGTAATCGCCGACTTTAGATTTTAACCGAGCCCCAACGGCGTCCCGTTCAATTTTACGGAAACCTTGAATATCAATTTTTTTAATTTTCTTTGTGTTTGGTTCGATCGCTGCCGCAGGAACTACTGCTGGCGTTTTGGATTTAACTTTTGCCGTGCGCGGCCGATTAGATAATTTAGTTTTTTCAGTTACTTGTGCCGATACCTCAAAGCCAGATAGCAGAAAACCAAAACACAAAAAAGCTGATAACAACAATCGTGAAATGTTTAAAAAATTCAAATTACAGCTCTTTCATTAAGGAAATATTCTCGACCAAAGTCGATAACTTACAAAGACTACCAAGGTGAAAAATTGAAGTCAAAATTAATTAAGACAAGCCCCGTCAACTATACGAATTGTCTTACTAAATTTGCGCGCAAATTGGGCATCGTGAGTAACCATAATCAGTGTTAATCCAAACAGTTCTTTCAGCTGAAAAAACATATTTTGAATAAATTCAGAGTTTTGAGAGTCTAAATTTCCTGTGGGCTCGTCAGCAAAAAGGATTTTGGGGCCGTTGACCAAGGCACGAGCGATAGCTACGCGCTGCAACTCACCACCGGAAAGCTGATTAGGGTAATGGCTAATTCGGTGATAAAGACCCACACGCTCCAGGTATTGTTTGGCCTTTTCTTCGGCTTCGCGATGAGTCAATCCTTTGAGGCGTGCGGGAATTAACACATTTTCTAATGCCGTGAATTCGTTGAGAAGGTGATGAAACTGGAATACGAAACCCATCTCAACGTTTCGAAATGCAGCCAAGGATTCGTCATTCATTGCGCTGACTTTTTTTCCATCGATGACTACGTCACCTTTAGTTGGGGTATCTAAAGTTCCTAAAATATGCAGCAAGGTACTTTTACCAGCGCCAGAAGGACCAACAATACAAACGCTTTCTTGTGCCGAGATTTTCAAATCTATATTTTTTAGAATTTCCAAATCTTGCGAGTATGATTTGCTAACCTGAGACAACTCGATAAGTGGCGTTTCAGATTTAATCATGTCGAATCCCTTCAATAATATTCAATTTTGAGCCAATGTAGGCCGGTGCCAATGTCGCAACGAAACAAATAAAGACAGTGGACACCGAAATCGCCAAGACATCAACGAATCGAATGTAGATATCAATATGGTCAATGCGATAAATACTTCCTTGAATCAAGCCAAACTGATTCTGCAAAACCGAAAAAGCAACGCAAAAAATCAGCCCTAGAACTAAACCAATAAATAACCCGATCAGCCCCATAATAATGCCCTGAAAATTAAAGATCTGAATAATTTGTTTAGAACTAACACCCATCGATTTCAAAATACCTATATCGGAATATTTTTTCACAACATGGATATACAAGGAACTGGCTACGTTAAAAGACGCTGCAATAATAATAATGAGAATAATAAAAAAGATAACTACTCTTTCAATTTTGACCGCTTCGAAAAGATTTTCATTTACTTCCTTCCAGTCATTCACGCGATACCCAGATCCCAAACTTTTCATCAGTTCAAAAGAAACATCGCGGGCTTTTTCGACGTCATCTAACTTTAACAAAATTCCAGTGTATCGATCATTGATCTCGGCTAACTCTTGGAGGTTCTGAATGCCCACCACAATAAGTCTTTCATTGTAGTCGTGTTTGCCTAAATCTAGAACACCGCCGACTTTAAACGAGCCAATTTTTCTTTTAAATTTCTGCGGATCTAAATCAGACATCATTGGTAGTACGACTTTAATCGTATCTCCTACTTTGACTTTAAAATTATCAGCAATGCCTTTTCCAATGTAGGCTAATTGGGGGTCTGACCCTAATTCGCCCGAAATCATTCGACCTTTAAAATTCAGCACGTCATCAATTTTACTTAAGTCTACACCCTGTAACATGATGCCACTGATTTTTCCGTTATGAGCCAAAACCGCTTCGGTAAAAACAAAGGCGCTTGCGGCTTCCACAGATGCATCTACTTGTTTGATTTTTTTAATCAGCTGTTCAGCTGTTTCTGGATCCGTATTTAATTTAATCACTCGGATGTGACCAGTTACTTCGGCCACGCTTTTTTGCAAGGTCCGTTCAAAACCACTTATAACCGCCATCGAGACAACCAAACAGGCGACACCTAAAGCCAAACCTAAGAAACTCAGTTGAGTTGCGAAATTCATTTTAAGAGGATTTTTCAACTGCATAAATTTAAATGAAATCCAAATGAGCAACGAGTTGTTTAGATTCATTTTTTAGCTTCGCTGACCATGGTAGATTTCAGATACGACATAATGAAGCCTTGCAGGTCCCCATTCATCACATCTCCCACCTGACTAGTTTCGAAATCGGTGCGATGATCTTTAACCATTTGGTAGGGATGCATCACGTAAGAACGAATTTGTGATCCCCACTCGTTGGCTTTTTTGACCGAGTTCATAACATCCTTCAAACGATTACGTTCCTCGACTTCCTTTTCATACAAAGCCGCTTTTAACATCTTCAACGCTTTTTCTCGGTTTTGAATTTGACTGCGTTGGTTTTGACAAGAAACAATAATTCCTGAAGGCAAATGGTACATACGAACCGCGGAATCGGTTTTATTAACGTGCTGTCCACCGGCACCGCTAGACCGAAAGGTTTCCACTTTTAAATCTTCAGTGCGAACTTCAATTTTAATATCATCATCCACTTCAGCCCAGGCAAAAACCGAAGCAAAACTAGTATGACGACGAGCATTCGAATCAAACGGGGAAATACGAACCAGGCGATGCACCCCAGATTCTGCCTTCAAATACCCGTAGGCGTAAGGTCCCTCAATTAATAAAGTGCAGGATTTTATTCCCGCACCTTCGCCGTCAGTCATTTCTAAAACTTCGCAGGAAAAACCCTGTTGCTCGGCATACCTTGTATACATCCGTAACAACATGGAAGCCCAATCACAGGCTTCGGTTCCACCAGCGCCTGAGTTTATGGATAAATAGGTACTGTTCATATCCAGTTCCTGATTAAGAACTCTTTTGTTTTCCATCTCTTGCGCAACAACCTGCAAAGCAACCACTTCATCTTTGGCTTCTTTAAAACTGCCTTCGTCGTCGGCCTCGATGCTCATTTCGACTAAAACCATCACATCTTCAACTCTTTGTTGAAATGACTTAAATTCTTGGACCGTTTTTTCTAAGTAGGATTTTTCTTTATTTAACTTTTGCATTTCTTCCGGTTTTGTCCACAAATCAGGATTTTCCGAAGACATTGCAATTTCTTGAAGACGTCTTAATTTTTTATCAAGGTCAAAGATACCCCCTAATTTCCAAAGACTTTTCTTTTAGAAATTCGGTGGTTTTTTGTATTTCGTAAGTTTCGGCGGCAATGGACATGTGTCCCCTTATCTGGTCAGCTCAAACTGTAAAACACTTCGTCCTGAATTTGAAACATTATTTTAGCCTGTTTTTTATGTTTCGCTCCGGTTCCCTCGTGATCGTAACCCAAAAGATGTAACACTCCATGTAATAATAAATAGTTCAGCTCCATCTGAAACGCGTGTTTATTGTCTTTTGCTTGCCTTTGCAGCACGGCCGGACACAAGGCCAACTCACCCAAAACGTCGCCTTCAGGATCGGAAAAACTTAAAACGTCAGTAGCATAGTCTTTTTTACGAAACTGCGAATTGATTTTTTTTGCCTTACTTTGTGTTAAAAAAATAATCGTCAGTTCGCGATCCAAAAGTTCGGTATTTTGAACACCCATCTTCTGCAAAGCCTTTTTAATCTTGTGGAAGGCTAATTCCGTCGCCTTTTTATCAAGTGATTTTTCGAAAATCTTTTCCGATTCATTAATCCAAATGAATGGCGGTTTAGTTTTTACCTTTTTAGTTTTATTTGTCGGATGTTTCTTTTGCACTTTAAGAGTATTTTGCTAAGATAGCTTTTATGTCAACCTCAGAGTATTTTCCATTACGTCTAAACCCTGGTCAGGATTTAAAAAAAGAAATCCTAAGATTTTGTTTATCGAAAGGTATCAAAGCCGGCGCGGTTGTAGCCGCCGTTGGTTC
>JAYVAZ010000628.1:0-3706 GCA_043750675.1 Pseudobdellovibrionaceae bacterium
GATTTTTAAGTCGGCTATTGTGATTTATGAAAAGATGTTTTTTATTTCATTCCTTTTTTGTTTTATCTCTCAGTTTTTATTTCAGTTTCCTTTAGAAAATTCCTTTTCCTCTGCAATTTTTGTTTTATTCTTAGGGCTGCTTTTTCGTCGTCTTTCCTATAGAAATCGTTTCGAATTTAGACCTAAGTATTTAATTGCAGTTGTTGCGATTGTTACAACGTATTTTTTAATTTTTTCTTTTAGTAAAATAACAGAGGCCGCCTTTCAAAGGAGCCACTTACAGTCCAAATTGGCGTGTTCTTTGGACCCTGCTAACTGGAGAGTTTGTTTAAATGCCGCTAAATCAGCTGTTGTTTTCGAAAAGAAGGATGAAGCGGGGGCGGCGATTATGATTGCAGAACTACGCAAGCGTCCCTTTAACTATGAAGCACTAAGATTTTATATTATTTATGAATTAGATCATGGCTTTTTAAAAAACGGCTGCCAGGCGGCCGGGTTTTATAATGTTATATTTGGTCAAAGTAGCCAGTTTCAAAATTTTGCAAAACGAAGTTGCAATGAAACTGAAAAAGTAGAATTCCTAAATCCAAAACAGTTTTCTGAAAAGTATCTAAATTTTTTGGGTACAATAGGAAATTAGCACGTGTTCTTGCACTAAGAAACCTGATTACAGTTCGCTAGCAGTTCCGCGTTCAATGGAATCGGGAGACGTATGACCTTTCGCAGGCGCATTTTTGGGACACTTTGGATCCCACACAGAGCTTAACCAATCCCCTTCAACTAAGCTTGATAACGAAGTTTTTATTTCATTTGGCGAAGAGACCGAATTACAAAGTAGATTTCCCGAGGCGATGAATTTATCATCTCGATAAACCCCAACGTGTTGTTCAAATACTTCGGGTTCTTTTGAAGATGTGTTTGCTTTTTTCAACCACAGTCGGGAGGTTCTACTGAATTCAAATCTGGCGCCAGCGCCGATGGTGACCTTTTCGCCAGTTAAAGCATTATTTACTTCTTTTTTTGTTGTAAATACAAAAGCACAATTTTTATTAATTTGATATCCATAGAAATCTTTTGGAACCCGAGGTGATTTAGCATCATCAGCTAAAGCCTTTCGATCAGAGTCATTAATTCTAATCGCTTCATCAAGCTTGAAGCCAATTCCTTGTTTTAGAACAATCGAAGATTTTGTGTTTAGCTTTACGGGAGGGGGAGCAACTTGTGGACAGGCTACTTCTTGGTAGTAACCTGCACCAGCAATATTTTTGTTTTTTTGGAAGTAGGGCTTAAGAGGAATTGGGTTTGCGGCTGAAACAGGTTTTTCATCGGCGAAAGCGACTATTGATAAGTGAAGTACTAACAATGATATTAAGAATTTTTTCATATTAAATCCTATTTAGATTCGCTAGCCGTACCGCGTTGAATACCAACAGGGTCAGCTGCTCGTTGATTTCCGTCTTCGACATGTTGTTCATTTGGTTGGTAGTACATAAATGACTGATACCAATCCCAATTTTTAAATTTTGCAGAAATTTGTTTATTTGCTTCCCCAATATTAGTTTTGCCGTCGCAAATCAAAGTTCCAATTGTTTTGGTAGAACTACCCGCTCTTGCAATTTCAACGCGCTGGGAAAAATACGAAGAATCGTTTTTCTTACGAAAAGAGGATCCACTAAAATCAAATTTAGCCCCAGGATCAATAGTAACTGTTTTTGCCACTAGATGAGAGTTTGCTTCTGGCCTGAAGTAAAGAAAACAGGTTTCTGAAAGTTTACCAAAATAAATCTGTTTTGGAATTGAGGGCTTATCACCAGGAGGAACTTTGTCGTTTATAAAATTTTTCGCTAACTCAGGAGTATCAATGTTAGTGTTCGATTTTTGAAAGATTGTTTATATCTTTTGGTGGATATTTTGTTGGAGTAAAAATATTCAATGCAGTACCAGCCGAATTTCCCTCAAAAAGGTGATTTTTGCTGGTAGAAATTTCGGGGGCTTGTTTTAAAACAGCGTCCTCAAATGATAGCATTAGCGTCGCAGGTAGCGCGCCATCGACTTTGGGTTTTTCACCGAAAACAGTGGATGTGGAAATAAAAATAAGTGCACCGATAAAATATTTCATAGCGAACTCCTAATATAAAAATCTTAAGAACTATGAAAAATTATCGGCTGTTTGAAGAATATTTAAAGGCCAGGCTATCTGACGATACGGGTGATCGCAGGTCTTAGTTTTTTGCAGGAATCTGGCCCACCCTTGGCCCAGGCTAAAACATCAACCTTGCTGTTAGAAACAGTCGTTTCATCAATATCGTTTCCGTATCGAAAGTTAATTTGCGAGTTGCTGGCGGCACTGATTTTGGTTTTATCTAAAGTGACCCAATATCTTTGGCCACCGACATCGTTATCGTCATGTTTATAATAATTTCCGTCGTCACACAAAACATCAGTACCGTTTCCAATAAAATGTAATCCGGTTAAATCTTCCAAACTAAAATCATCGGTCCCATGAGCAAGGTCATCACCCTGAAGAACAATGGCTCCGGTAAACTGCATTAAGGTACTTCGGGTACGTGTGCTGTGCATTGGTTTGCCTGGATTGTTAAACCAGATCACGTCATAACCTTGGGCCTGGCTAGGCGAAAGTCCGTAATCAGAAAGTTCAATATAACTGACGTTGTATCTAACCAATAAATTTCGAATGTAAGTCGTGTCTTCAGGATCTTCCCACTCAGCACCGAAGTCGCGAACTAATAATATTTTTGGATTTGTTTTTGGCGAAGAATAGCGCACGACACTTTCGGCAATCAATTGTGAGGATGCCGTATTTATTACGAACTGTGTATCAACCTTATCACCTAAGGCTAATAATATAGTAGTCACTGTTGGTTTAGAAGTAAGGGGAGTGAGTTCACAAGATATGCCACCACATACTTCAGGAGGATTTGTCGGAATTACTGGGCCACCAGGGTTTTCTGGATTCCCCGTTGTGATTACAGGCGTTTCGGTTTTTTGCGATGGAGTACTAGTAGGAGAGAAATGTACCTTGTTACAGTTTTGAAAAGGCACCAGACCAAAGGCTAACAGTAAGAGGTAAGCTGCTTGTCTTGTTTTGGTAGGATGTAGTTTCAATGTAACGTCCTTTGGCTGGAATGCACATATACTTAACTTCAAAGATTATACCGGACTAACCCGGTTTTATTACATTTAGAAGGCTAAAATCGTGTAACTGGGAAAACCTGTAAAAAGGAAGAACGCCTCAGAATAAAACGTCCCGCCCCGGCTTCGACGTGCGGGCCAGCGGCAAACAGGTGGCCGACAGCCGCGCTGTGCCGGTGGTGCGCGAGGGTGACTGCGTGGGCTGTGCTTTGTGCGCCAACGTCTGTCCCGTAGACGGCTGCATCACCATGGTCAGCGTGCCGAGCGGGCGGGAGAGCGTGACCTGGGATGAGTTGAGCGCCACAGCAACCCCGGTGACGCAGGAATGGGCGGCGATGGAAACTTACCGGGAGAAGGTTGGGATCGAGATTCACTGAGTGGAGGGAATCCTGTGAACGCACCAAATCCAGCATTAATGATTCAAGAAATTGCACACAGAACGAGGATAAACTTGGAATTTGTGGAATTGAACCAACGAAAGTTTGGTGCGAAGATTTACGAAGTGACACAGCTCTTGAACTCTACCTTGGGCCTACTTGTCTTTCCTGTTGAG
>JAYVAZ010000629.1:0-3969 GCA_043750675.1 Pseudobdellovibrionaceae bacterium
TGATCAGATGTCTTTAAAACCTTATTTGGGTCTTTGTCAGGTAATTGATGTCAGTGATCGATTTTCAAATCGATCCGACCGAATAATGGGAGACGACATCGCTGGAATTAATATTCAAGCTGAACGAATTCTGTTTAAGACAGGTTCTTTTCCTGATCCCGATCTTTGGAAGAATGAATTTGTTAGTCTATCTCCACCGCTGATCCATTATTTAAAAAGCAAAAACGTAAGTTTGGTGGGGATTGATACTCCCAGTGTAGATCCTTGGGATTCAAAAGAACTTGAATCGCATCAATCACTTTTTCAAACAGATATGCGTGTTTTAGAAGGATTGGTTTTAGATAAGGTATCGGCGGGATTGTATGACTTGATTGCTTTACCGTTAAGAATTGAGGATGCCGATGCCTCGCCTGTCCGAGCAGTATTACTCCCGCGCAGTTAATTAAAAGTTGTAACCTAGATCTTTCATTAATTCTTTTGGCAAAGCTGGAACTTTTGAACGCGAAATGAAGAAGGTCGTCAAATTGAAAAAATCGGTAAATATTTTATGTTTTTCCGGCACCGATTTTAAATAGTCGGTGCCGGAAGAACCACCCGTACCTATTTTTTTGCCCAACATTCGATGCGCCATCATGCTGTGACGATATCGCCACTGAGTCATCATTTCGTCGATGTCCAGAAGTTTAGTGATTAGTAAATGTGGTATCTGTAGAGCTGGTTGTTCGCGGTACAATTGTACAAACAGGGCAGCGCGAATGGCCTTATAGGATAAACGAAAATGGCCTTCAGTCTGCAGTTTTTTATAAGACTCTTCGTCAAACAACATTTCAAACTGTTTCAGTTGACCGTCTATCATCATATTATTTCGTTTTTTAGTTTCTTCCGATAGGAAATCTAGACCGTTCATAGTTTCTTTATCCTGCTGAAACATCTTATGAACTGCTACTTTGTATTGGGACCAAAAATCAAAATACTGATTCTCCACAAATGGCGTTCTTTCCAGCCAAGATTCAATCAACTTGAAAAGGCTGGGCTGTTTCAAAACATCTAACATTTCAGATTGCTGAGAAACTTCCAAAGATTTGTAAAAAGGAGTGTCATTAAAGGTAACCCGCTGATCTAGTTCTAAACCTAGTTTCGTTTCAATTTTTCGCCATTGAAAACTTTGAAAACCAGAGGCCGGATACAAGTAGTCGCGGAATTCTAAAAAATCTAATGGAGTCATGGTTTCTAAAACGTCAATCTGACCATTGATCAAACGTTGGATCGAAACAATTCGATTCAGTTTCGAAACAGTGCTGCTCATTTCCGTTTCAGGAATGCGAGTCTGCGAAAATGTCTTGATTACCGAATCCAGTTCAAAAAGGATTTGTTTGAACCAAAGTTCATAAGTTTGATGCACAATAATAAAGAGCATTTCGTCATGTGCCGTATTGTTGTACTTTTCGCTAAGTAAACTTTGTGCATCAACGATCTTATCCAACTGAAGATACTGTTGGTAATTTACCGGTGTATATTTCATCGGGCTAACTCCTTAAGTTGTTCTACAAAACTATCAATTTCTTGCGATTGCGTATCCCAAGATGTCATCCAGCGGCAGACAAAAGTTTTTTCATCCCAAACATAGAAAAAATGTTTTTCGCGCAGGGGTTTTACCCAGGGTTGTTTTAAAACAGGATAAACGGCGTTGGATTCGGTCGGATAGGCAATCGGAACCAGACCATCAATTTTAAATTTTAGTTCTAAGGCCTTGTTAATCGAATGGCTGGCAATTTCTTTCCACAATCCGGTTGTTAGATAAGTTTCAAATTGGCAGGCAATAAATCTAGTTTTCGAAGGCAGATTTAAATTCTGCTTACGAAGGTATTTAAAGTTTTTGGAAATTTCTTTATTCAAAAAAACAACCGCTTCACCAAAAATAAAGCCATTTTTTGTTCCACCGAATGAAATCACATCAACCTTGTTTTTCGTAAACATACCGGCAAAAGTTGATTTCAACGATACGACCGCATTAGCGATTCGTGCGCCGTCAATATGGATAAACAATCCATTTTTTTTCGCCCAAAGGCAAAGATCAGAAAGTTCTTTTTCAGTATAACAGGTGCCGACCTCGGTTGGTTGGGTAATGCTGATGGCTTTTAATTGGGAGAAATGTTGATCACCTCGACGAACTAGATATTGATCAAGTTCTTCGGGAACGAATTTTCCATTTCGGCTGGGAGCGACGGTTAATTTAAAGCCGCCGATTTTTTCCGGCGCCCCACATTCGTCATTAAATAAATGGCTGACGTCGGTAACTAAAACGGTTTCATAACTACGCAAACAGCTGGTCAAGGAAAGAACATTTGCCGCCGTTCCGTTAAATACATAATGAACATCGCAATCCGCTTCGAACAGGTCGGAAAAAACTTTATTCGCGTTTAAGGTAATTTCATCTGTCCCATAACTGGGTTGATGTCCTGTATTTGCCCTAGCGATAGATTCTAGCAATAACGGGTGAATGCCAGAATGATTATCGCTGCCGAAACCTTTCATGATTTTGGGCTCCGACTGAGATTAACTAAACAATGATGCATGATTTGGGCAGCTAGTTTTGATGTATGATTATCAATGTCTAAAGGCGGACTGACTTCATAAATTCCGACGCCGGCTATATTGTGGTTTGCAAAAAGGAAGTCTAAGCTTTTCAAGAACACATCCACGTTTAGACCCGTTGCCCAGGACTGTGAACATCCGGGCGCCAGCGCATACGAAAAAACATCAATGTCTAAACTTAACCAAATATTTTTTCGTGATCGGAAGCTGTCGTGGTTTTTAAGATCGCTCAAGAACTGGGAACTGTCTTCCAAGGAAACCAATTGCGCCCTTTTTGTTTTTGCCCATTCTACGTGATAGCTGCTATTGCAATGATTCTGAATTCCGACTTCAAAAAACTCGAAGGTGTCTGGATTAAACCGATTAATCATTCGATAAAAGGCAGAACCGCTGTTGTACCCATTTTTGTCATCACGAACATCTAAATGGGCATCGAAATTAATGACGATTGGCTTTCCAACTTTGCCATTGGCATGTTGTTTTAAAAATCCATTAGCATCGTTGAACGCATAATCATGACCGCCCCCTAAAGTAAAAACAAAGGCGCCAGATGCAAAGGCAATTTCCGCTAAGGTTTCTGCGAGAGTGTGTTTTTCGGCAAGAGTCTTATTGTCGATGTTTAAATCGCCGGCATCTAGAAGAGGCCAGTTTTTTTGTTCAAAGTTTTTTAACCAGGTAGTCTTGTAAAAATACTGGCGAACACGGTTAGGTGCCTGCGCGGCCCCTAGTCTTCCGCCATTGATGTGGATGCCTTCGTCATCAGGATAACCCATAACAAGAACAGATCCCGGTGCAAGGTTCTCGGTTTGAAGATCTACCGATTGAACCTTGTTCCCCAACCTTAAATCATTCGCATCTTTTTTCTTGAAAAAAAGATCTGTGGGGGTTGGCTTAGTCATCGTCATTAATGCCGCTTATTTTTTTACTTTTAGTAAGTCTATAACCTGAGTAGGTAAACCCGTATCGGCGTCGTAAAGTTGAATTTTTGCCTGATCGGCTTTTAAGAATAAAGTACCAATGTGAACAGAACTAGAATCGGTCAAAAACAAACGCCAAGTTTTTTCCGAAATTTCATCGTCTGGCGCAACAGCATATTTAAAATCATTGGTTTTTGTAGCTGTCGAGCTGGTTGAAATATAACTAACGTTTGCGAAGTCGCGAAAGTTCATGAAATAATTAGAACCAATTCTCCACCAACCTAAAAGTTTATTTAGGCCAACGAAGTCGATTGTGCATGGTTTCTCTTCACAATCTTCTTTGATTCCTTGTATTTGAAACGTTACAACCCCGGAATCCGTCGATATAGGCCCCGTGGTGTCGACCGTTGCTCAAAAACTGCCGTTTCTTGCAGCGGAGGCTGCGTGCCAGACTGTC
>JAYVAZ010000630.1:0-2265 GCA_043750675.1 Pseudobdellovibrionaceae bacterium
TACTTTTGTTTCCGACTAAAGGAGCCACCGCGAAAACCAGTGTTTTCCTTATTTGCAGTAATAAATTCTTTGTTTTTTAAAACTGAATTAATTTTTATACCGTTATCAATTCGTTTCGACGGATTTTTTTTAGGGTCCTTTGGAGGACGTATAAGTTCGCCGATAGACATAATTTAATTGGTTCCGGGCTGTGGAACTGGACGATATCTAAAAGTCGGCGTCGGCGGTAAAGTAAAATTGGTGGTGGCCGGAGGAGTGGTTTTCAACATGTAGTCGATCCATTCGTTTTGGCTTTTCTGCTGTTGTCTTTGTGCGTATCCCATTAAGAGAGCAGAAAAAACACCAACCCCTATCACACCCCAAGTTTGCATCCACGCCTGTGAATCACGTTTCTTTTTTCGTTCTTCTTTACTGTCGGACTTATCTTTTTCTTTCGAAACTTCGGCTTTTTCACGTTTATTACAAGCCACAACTATTTCACCATCAAATACCTTGTCACCATTCACAGAACAGTCGCAGCGGTACCCGGTTTTCATAACCTGTTTATTTCCCGCGTCCACAAAAGCGCAGTTATCATTTTTCTTAACGGTGCCGCCAATACACTCTAACGTTTTTTGCGTATAATTAGTAGATTCACAGGCTTCGACTTTGGCAGGTTGTACTTGAACAATGGTCGGTGCTGGAGCCACTTGTGTGCCTGGCGCACCTAACGTCGGACCTGTTGCGGCGGCGCCCGAGCCATTATCAGTTCCACCTGTTTGCCCCGCTGGTGCGACTGGTCTTACCGTAAGTGGTGCTACAGCCGGAGCTGGAGCCGGAGCTTCTGCTATCATATCGGCGCACTTAATTTTTCCAAATTTTCCGTTGTATTTTGATTCGAAGGATTCACAGCTCATATTTAGTTCGGCAATTTTTGATTTCAATGCATCACAGGCATCGCGTTGATCTGGGCGACCCTGAACCGCCGTACAAAGAACACTGACTGTTTTTAACTGTTCGTCCATTTTATTTACGAAATCTGCATAATCTTCTTTTTTCAAATCTGAATTTTTGGCAATGGAAGCAGGTAAATTACCCTGCGACTTCAAATAACACTGTCTAGTTGCATCGTTCGTTACATTCACGCAAACTTCGTTGCCATTAGAATCCGCAAAGAAGGTCGTATTGCAAACCACTTGTTTTGCTCCACAATTAGAGCCTTTGAACTGGCTAGTTTGCCCTTGTCCGCAAAGGGCTCCATTGGTTCCGTATTTAACGGTGTTGCCGGCCAAGATACAATCATGACCTTTGCTAATATCTGCGGCTACGGCCTCGGTAAAGAAGTAATGGTACAAGTGCATCGCTGTGTTGTTTTCAGGAGGACTTTGCGCACCAAAAGAGTTATGAATATTTTCTATTTCTACCAAGTTCTTTTTTATTAGGTCGATGTACTTTACTTTTTCGGGTTTAGATAATTGTTTAAACTGTGCATAAGGCAATATGTTCGTTTTATAACTCCGCCCTACCATCCCAGATTGTTTATCGCGGAATTTTCCCATTGCCAGGGTCACTTTTTCAACGATTACTTCATAAGTTTGCATGTCTTCATGAGTAAATGTAACCCCATTCATTTTCATAAACACTTGTGGATTATTGTAGATTGCAATTACTAGCGAGTTATCTTTATCGATAGAAGTTAACTGCGTGACGATTCTACCATCAGAATCTTTAAACGATGTTACGCGAAAAGGTTTTATTTTATAATTAGGAACTTGTAAGGCTATTTCATGCAAATGGTTTTGGAATATAGGTGAAGGTGAAGAAAATTTGGAAGCCAATTCGCCTAGGGTGACTTCTTTTTCATTCAATTTTACATCTTGAAATAAAGATTTCACAAGTACTGAAGAATCTACGTATTCTTGGTTCGCATTTTTGCGGGAATCCGCAAAAGTTAAACTGGAATTGAGCGTAAATATTAACGCACTAAAAATTTTAAGCATTCCACTTTTTCGCATTAAACGCTCTCCAAGTTATTGTACTTTCCCTAAATCTTTATCGTCTAAATCCCAGAATCACTTGAGTATTTTGAATAAAACAAGGCCATGGTCCAGCCTGCAAGTCTTTGACATCATTAAGTTAGGAAGCATAAACTAGACTTCATGAGCACAACCGAACTCCCTATATTTGAACAAAGCTTGCTTTTAGCGCGTGCAATGAAAGAAAACCCAGAGTTAGTCGAGATGCCATTAGTTTCTGAAGGCGAATCCCTTTTTGCCATCTTTCAGG
>JAYVAZ010000631.1:0-21556 GCA_043750675.1 Pseudobdellovibrionaceae bacterium
GCGATCCCAGCTTACATAGTCCCTAAAAAGATCTGATTTTTCTGATTGAGTTTTTAACATGAACCCACTTTATGCGGCCGATAGTTTAAAAAGTCAAACCGCATAACCGCGTGATTTATAAAGCCTAAGCAATATTTACAATGTAGAAGGAAAGAATGTTTAAACCACCGATTTTAGAACTGGGACAAGAATTTTATACAGCCGTAAAACCAGCCGCGTTTAAAACCGCTGTATTACGTTATGCCGATCACGAATTAGCGAAGGCACTGCAGTTAAATTTTACTGATGATCAGGCCTGGGAGCAGGCATTCCATCGGTTTGAACCCATACCAAACAATCTCCCGGAAACGTTGGCTCTGAAGTACCATGGCCACCAATTTCGAAATTACAATCCTGACATCGGTGACGGGCGTGGATTTTTATATGCTCAAATAAAAATGAATAAAAAGATATTTGATTTATCGACTAAAGGCAGCGGACAAACTCCGTTTTCGAGATCAGGAGATGGTCGATTAACCCTAAAGGGAGCCTTCCGTGAAGCCTTATGCACCTTGATGTTAACTGGCAGTGGAGTGAATACCAGCAAGACCCTTAGTTTTTTTGAAACCGGAGAAGATCTTGAACGCAACGACGAACCCTCACCTACGCGAGCCGCCGTTTTAACCCGAGTAATGCATAGTTCGATTCGAATCGGAACATTTGAAAGATTTGTTTACGAAAAAAAGCCAGACGAAATTAAAAAATTGGTCGAATACACGGAAACAAATTATTTTCAAAACTGGAACGAACTGCAAAACCTAAAAACCAGTTTTTTCCCGCCGGGAAATACGTTTGCTTCGTTTTACCAGAGCAGTACGATACTGATTATCCGTACTTTAGCTGAATGGATGTTGGCGGGATTTGTTCACGGCGTCCTTAACACCGATAATATTAATGTCACCGGGGAAAGTTTTGATTACGGGCCTTACCTATTTTTGCCCACTTACGATCCCAGTTTCACCGCCGCTTATTTTGACCAACAAGGTCTGTACAGCTACGGTAGACAACCTGAATCGATTTATTGGAATCTAAGATCCCTGGGTGAAGTTCTTAATTTCGCTGATTCGAATTTTGATCATGGACTGACATTGGGGCAATTTGAAAAAATTTTTAATCACTTTATTGAAGAAAAATTACTACGAAGACTAAATCTTCTTTCTAGGGACAAAAAAGAAAATTTACTGTTGGTTCAGTTGTTTTTTGAGTTTTTAGAATCCAGTCAGGCACCTTTCGAACAAGTATTTTTCGACCTGCATTCGGCAAGACGTGGAAAAGAAGAACTATCGCAAAATAAAACATTTTACACCGACGAAAAGTTTAGCGAGCTGAAGGAGCATTTAACCCGATTTAAAGCCGCCGACGAATCTATTAATAATCATCCTTATTTTCTACAGAATATTGCTGAGACCTTACTCATCGAAGAAATTGAAAGCCTGTGGTCTGAGATTGCGAATAAGGATAATTGGAAGCCCTTTGAAGAGAAAGTCCGTCGGCTAAAAAACAAGCCGACCTAAGGTCGGACGTCTCAAACCGACTTAAAGTCCGACAACACAAACCGATCTAAAAAGAAAAAACCAGAGTTACTTCGCTGGCTTTTTTTATCCAACCTAAGGTTGGCTTTTTTTATAATTGATTTTTTTTCGTAGAATTATTTAGATAAAATCACTTCGCCATGTTCAATCTCAGCCGGACCTTGTCTTTTTGGTCGTACCAATTTTACGAACATTCGATTTGTAAAATTCCTAAAAATATCTATGTACCCGTAAGCAGCGGGAACCACGACCAGTGTTAACAAGGTCGAACTAACTAATCCACCGATCAAGGCAACACCCATCGAAGTTCGTTGTGCTGAGGCCTCATTAAGCCCAATTGCGATAGGAATCATACCGGCAATTAGCGCCAGACTTGTCATCAAAATCGGACGCAGTCTGGTTTTACACGCTTTTAACAAGGCTGCGTTTCTTTCCATGCCTTCATTCATCAGAATGCCCGTGTAATCGACCAATAAGATCGAGTTTTTCGCAACCACTCCTAACAGCATGACCATCCCGATCAGCGAGAAAATATCTATCGACTTCCCACCAACAAACAAGGCGACAAAGGCGCCACACATTCCTAATGGCAGGGCTAATAAGATCGCAAACGGAGTCACAAAACTTTCATACAGGGAACTTAATACTAGGTAAATAAAAACTACACCTAAAAACATCGCCATTAACATATTCGCCATAAGATCTTTAAAATCTTCGGCCTGCCCCACGAACGCCGTAGTCACTCCCGCTGGCGGAGGCAACTCTTCCTTCAGAATTTTTTCGGTCTCTGAAGTTATATTTCCCAAACTACCACCCTGACCCATGTTTCCATCGATCGCGATATAACGACCCTTATTTTGCCGATTGATCTGCGAATATCCTGTCGTTTCTTCACCGGTTGCAATTCGGTTTAACGGAATCATATTGTTATTTGAATTGGGAACTGTTGTTGAATTAAACTGTTGTCGTAAATCTTTAAAAGATTCATCCAACTTTACGCGAATATCATAGTCATGACCTTTTTCACGATACGTTGCGGCCACTAAACCTTCGGTTCTTGCACGTAACTCAAGACCTGCCGTTACTGTCGACACACCTAAGGCTTCTGATTTCGCACGATCAAAATTGACGTGGAATTCAGGTTTGCCTGTGCGGTAGTTCGTATCGACATCTACTAAACCTGGAATTTTTTCCATACGGGCTTTTAATTTAGTTACGTATTCAGACAACTGGTCTAGATCTGTTCCGATGACATTTAAATTGAATGGTTTTTGACCGCCACCACCAATATCCACGTCACCGACGGTTACCAGCCCTTTTTCTTTAAATTTCACAAACTCGTCACGAATCTGTTGTTTAACTACAGACGTCGTAAATTTTCGTTCTTTACGTGGAACCAATCGAACGTAGATCGAAGCTTTACTTGCGTCGGGACGCCCACCCGAAGATCCAATAGTCGTAGCCATTAGATCTAAATTTGGATTTACTTTTAACGCGTCTTCGATCTCTTTAGTTAACTCGGTTGTCGCATCGATAGAAGTTCCGACTGGTTTTTCGATCGCCACTAGGAACTCGCCATTATCCGCATTTGGTAAAAATGTCTTTGGAACAAAAGCGACCAAACTCATACAGGCGATAAAAATGACCAATGCCGAAGCCAAAATAGTTTTTGGTCTTCGCAGTGTAAACTTCAGCAAACGTTCATAAACATTTTCCAAGTGAGTTTGGAATCGGTCAAAGGCCGCTAGCATTGCGGCAATGGGGCCACGACCTTTTTTGTGTTCGTTCGGGCTAGCCAAATAGGCCGATAACATCGGCGCCATTGTGAACGCATCAAACAAAGAAATTAACATTGTGAAAACAATGGTTAATCCGAACTGCCGAAAGAACTGACCAATAATACCTTCCAAGAAAGCGATCGGACCGAATACAGCGATTACCACTAAGGTCGTCGCGATGACAGCCTGGGTAACCTCTTTGGTTCCTTCAATCGCTGCCTGCATGGGAGTTTTTCCCATTTCCATATGCCGGAAAATATTTTCCCGCACGACGATCGCATCATCGATCAGCAGGCCCACCGCCAAGGATAAGGCCAACAAAGTCATGATGTTGATTGAAAATCCCATCGCGTACATAATAATGAATCCACCTAAAAGTGAATTTGGTAAGGCCAATCCGGTAATAAAAGTAGACCGACCAGATCCCAAGAAAAAGAAAACTACAATAATGCATAAAATGATTCCAATCATGATCGATTCGCGAACGTCCGCAATATTTAATCTTACCGGCTTGGCACCGTCTCGAACTAAATCCACATTTGCTGCAATATTTCGCGCTTTTAAAGTGTCATTTACTTTTTGCAATTTTAATTTAACTAGGTCCGCAACTTTCACCGTGTTGGCACCGGACTGACGATAAATGTCTAAGAACAAGGCTGACTGTTTATCAAATTTATTTTCTTTAAGCATTAAAGTTGAAGTAGAAGTTTTTTCTTCTAAACCAATTTTAACTTCGGCGACCGAATCTAAACGCACACCTTGATCCGAACCTAAGAAATTAATATTTACGCTTTTTAAAGCATCCACCGAAGCGAACTCGCCGGAAGCTCGAACCACGGTTACTTTTTTGCTGTCTTCAATTTTACCGACCGGAGTATCTTTGGAAGTGCTAGCAATTTTTCCGACGATTTGATTCAACGACAGATTGTAGTCTTGAACTTTATTTTTATTTACCAAAACCTGGATTTCACGTTTACGACCGCCCGTTAAACTCACTTGCCCAACGCCGGCAATGGTTTCGAACTGGGGTTTAACAACGTCGTCAATAACGTCATACAATTCACCGGATTCGATAGCGGAACTTACCGCCAGTCGAACAATCGGCTGATCGGCCGGATCGAAACGACGAACTATGGGCTCCAAGATATCGTCAGGTAACTTGTTTCGGATATTGGAAATACGCTGACGAATCTGCTGATCGGCATCTTTAATATCCGTACCGATTTTGAATTTTAGAATTACGTATGAAGCACCTTCCGCATTTGTAGAAGAAATAGTTTCTAAACCAGCCAAACTACTTAATTCATCTTCGATTGGCTTAGAAACTAATTTTTCGACGTCTACCGGAGACGCACCCGAATACACGGTCTGTACGAAAACCACCGGAAAAGTGACGTCAGGAAATAAATCCACGCTCATCTTGGTCAACGCGGTATATCCTAAGATCAGCATGAGGCTGACAATACAAGTGATAAAAATGGGCCGCTTAATGGCCGTTTCAGCTAAACTCATAACAACTCCTGATTAGGTAATCTCACATACATATTAGCTTGAGCTTCAAATTTTCGCATTTCCGCTTTTAATTTAGACAATCTTAATTCCGCATCAGCGGCATCCTGTTCAGCTAAAATAACCTGCTGAGTGATCGATCGACCTTTGGAAAGTTTGTCGCGTTCTTGCGCGGCTCTTTCGGTTTGGATTTTACTTAAAATGGTTGCCTGTTCTACTTTTTTTGCGAACTCTTGATGTTTGCGAGTGTACTCACTCCAAGCCGATCCACTTTCCAGTAATGACCTTTGCATCTTCATCTCGCTGGTTAAGGCCGCGGCTCTAGCCACGGAACTGACCGCGTTTTTTGCCGATCCATCCAACATCCAAACTAGTTTTAATGCCACACTCGTTGTGGGAATGTCGGTGTTCGAAATTTTACCCATCGATTCACCCAACGAAGGCTCTATAGCATTGGTCGAATACTTTCCTTCCAACTGCAAATCAGGCTTCACACTGTCTGCAGCTTGATCCGCAGAAAGTTTTTTAGCTCGAGCATCTAAAACGCTGATGTAGGCATCCAATTTTACAATCTTGCCTTCCGTTCCTTGAATAAAGGCCGAAGGCTCGCGTATTTGTTCCAAATGCCCCATTAGCAATGGAACTTCTTCACCTTCCTTGATTTCTAAAACGTTAATGATCTGTTGTTTCGCCCCTTGCAGATCATCCAAGGCGGTGATTAGTTCTAGCTCTCTACCGGCTCGCAGACCTTGCGCGCTTAAGGTATCCGAACGGTCCCCGATACCATTGGAAGCTCGATTTTTTACCCATTGTTCGATTTTTTTTGCACGTTCCAAATTGGCTTGTTTGCTTTTTACTTCTTGATCTTGGTAAATGAAATCCCAAAACGCATTTTCGGCCTGAACCAATAACAACTTTGCCTGAAGATTAAATCCTTCAACTGCCGAACGCTGACTGTTCTGCGCTTGTTGAAGCTTCATGCGAGTATTGGAACCCAATCCATCTTTCCATAAAGACTGCGTGATGGTAAAGGCCAAACCCGCATATCCTGAGGTGACCGCGGCCGGAGTAGACAGTTCCAAGTCAGATCCGTAGGTGGACGCATTCACAGCCAAGGTTGTACCGGTAATAAATTTTTTAGATATCCCTAATGAATAATCGGTAGTTTTGTTGTGGACCACCGTCAAAAGCCCGGAGGCAAATGGCTTCTTATCATCTAAATATCCCACTCTTGCGGTCAGCATCGGCGAAAGATCCAGATAGGCGGCTTCCGAAATATATTCGGCTGCTTGCAAATCATTGTTAATGGCTAAAAACAGGTGATGCTTCTGTTTGACCCGAACCAGGTATTGCTCCAGGTTCAAAGTTTCTGCCTGTGCCAGAGATGAAAACAACAAAAGTACCGTGGCTAACTTCCATTTCATAATAAGTTTCCTTCAATAAATAATTTAAAATGTTGATCAATAAAAAGATTCAGCTGTTCCGGCAAACGATACAGATGTTTATCGGTAAAACCTGAATTACAGCGAGATGCAAAAATAATATGATCCGCTGAAAACGCCATAGAAAGAAAAAGATGCTTTGTACTGACGTTAGGTCGCAATATCTTCTTCTGTTGTGCAATATCCAGAATACCGATGATCGAATTGCAAAGTTCTGAAAAAATGGTTTCATGGATTTCCCGACAATGCGGCAATCCCGATAAAATTTCGCGTTGAAATATTGTTCCAATTTCGGGTTTAGAAATTTTCATGGTCAGCATGCCGGTAATCATTGCTCGCATAAAAATCACAAAAGATTCGCGGTCCATATTTTCAGCGTCAAAATTTTCATACACTTTTTGAAAACGATCTTTGGCTTGATTCGCAAAATGTTCGATCACGGCTTTGTAAAGGCCTTCTTTGCCGCCAAAGTAATAACTGATTAGGCTGATGTTTGAACCAGTGTGTTCGGCAATTTCCCGGGTGCTGGTTCCATCTAAACCTTTGTCAGCAAACAACTTTGCCGCAGCAAAAATGATTTTCAGCCGCGTGTCTTTTTCGGCAGCGGCCTTTTCCATTTCGTCAGAGCCGGTAAAAATGTCAGTTAACTCTTTTTCGTTTTTCACAGATATCAGACTAAATCAATCATTTGATTAACTCAATAACTTTTAAATCAAATGATTGATTAATCAAAATAGGTAGTAATTTTGGATAGATACAAAGATGGCTGAATTTTAAACTGAGCCATAGGTCTAAGGGACCGTCTTCGTTTTAGGTGTGAGGAAGTGACTTAAGTAGGAAGGCCATATCCATAGGACGCGATATGGTGATCGTTCCAATGGGTTTACTGTTCTGATCAGTTAAGGCTCGCGACATGAGTTCCACTTCAACCTGAATACCGGCTTTGGTGACCATTTGCCCTTGAACGACCTTATGAAAGCCTTTATCGAAGATTTGTTTAATCCCCTGCTCGGCTTTTTTGTGATTCTCTTTGGGATACAGATCAAAAATAGTTTTACCTATTAATTCGCCGTACTGATAACCAAGGGCCGCATGTAAAACTTCGTTAGCCATCTGAATTTTTCCGTCCTGCCCCACCGAATGCATCATAAACGGACTTTTAGTAAAAAAGTTTTCATACAGGTAAAGATCCGACTTCAGGGCTTCGATAGTCATCAATAATTCTTCGGAAATATCCAACTTCTTATCGGCACTTTTGACTCCTACCTTTTCAGTGAAGTAAGGCAAAATATCTTTTGCGGTAATATGGCCACAAACATTACCAGCATCATCGATGACGAAAACTCGGTTCCCTACGGCCGTCATCGTTTTTTTAACTACTTCGGAAAAACCTTCTTCTTCATGAATCAACTGCAAGGGATCAAAGCAGTCACGATAGAATATTAAGGCTTCTTTCTCTTTTTGATTTTGATAACGTAAATAAACACGCATCATATTGCCTTCAGTAAGGACACCATGGAAACGGTCTTCACTGGCGCAGACAGCAACAAAAGCCGTAGGATGAGTGCGCAAATAATGAATAGCGTCTTCTACAGAAGAGTCGAAAGATAGAGTGGGCGTACCAATATTCATTAAGTCTTTTGCTAAAATCATTTTTACCACCTGTGTAGAATATATTTTTACTTTTTTTTATTAGATATGCTAGATTTTATTAAATCTAAAACTCAAGACTATGGACCTGTAACAAGTTAAGAAAGAGTCATGTTCGATTTAAAAACCCAGCTTATCTACGAAAATGACCAATTGCTTGCGGTCAACAAACCCTGCGGACTGATCTCCCAACCATCGGTTGATAAAACGCGGCCAAATCTGTATTCGATGTTGCTTTCCATATTTAAAGAAATTTATCCCCTACACAGGCTAGACAAAGACACTTCGGGAATTATTTTATTTGCTAAAAACAAGGCTGCAGCAACAAGGTACGGAGAAATTTTTAAAACGCATCGATTTGAAAAAAAATATCTTTGCCTGTCATACGGGATTAAAAAAAATCCTGAAGGTATTATTGAAAACCATCTGAAAGAGCAAGAGCTGACCCGCAAAGGAAAAAAAGTTCGACTGTTTTTACCTACTCAGACGGGCGGTGAATACGCCAAAACCGAATATAAAATTCTTTATGCGGAAAATGGCTACAGCCTAATACAGGCGCAGCCCATCACCGGCAGAACACATCAAATTCGCACCCATTTAGCGACGGTTAAACTTCCAATCATTGGCGATCGCTTCTACGGTCCTAAAGATAATACCGAAAATCTAAAGTATGACCGGTTTTACTTGCATGCTCATTCCTTAAGAATTCCTTCAGAGGAACTCAACTTGAAATGTTTACCTGACTTAGCATTTCAGCAGCTGACTAATTCTCTAATGCAAACCCGATCCATCGACTGGTTCCAATTATAATTTATTCATCACTGAAAGTTCCTTTTTGAAACTTCGATGGGTACAGCACTTTCACCAAATAAGGTTAAATCGTTCTGGACAAGATTGCCCCCTGGCCCTTCACTTGCTATACATCCAATCGAAATTAATAAAGAACCAAACTTAAACAATTTAAGGCCCGGGGGCAAATGCTGGGGCCAAACACAAGGGAGTATTTATGAAACTTATTATTTCAACTTTGATCGCGCTTACTTTTTCAATGACCGCAAAAGCCGCAGACGTACAAACGGTTGCCACGGTTAGTGGTTATGAACAAGGTCTTAGAAGTGTAACCCTTCTTTCGAACCACACTTTAGTTATCACTAATACAAAAGATGAAGTTAAAGTTTTACCTTTAACTGACGCAGTTGCTGACAAATTATTAGGTAACGCAATGTTTTTAGGTAACGTTGAAACTGTTGAATCTACAAAAATTATCGTTTGTATGATGATGAAAATGCCTTCTTTATCTAACTTGACAGTTGCAGCCTATGATTTCGAAACTGAAACCTACTCAGCTGAATCAAAATTGATTTTGACTGACTCTGGTTGCTCAATTCACCACACCGTAGCTCCAAAAGAATTGTACCATGCTGAAGCGGCTTCAGAATTACGCGCTCAAATGGTTATTTTGGCGCTAAATTCATTAACTAAGTAATTTATTTTTGATTTTTAGTTCTGTTCCCAATACGCAAAGTAAAAAGGCTGTCCCCCACGACAGCCTTTTTTTTGGTCGAAACGGTACAGCCAGGTTTAGGCTGCACGTGAACTTTTGGCGGCCTTATTAGACTGCGATTTTTTATAATCGGCGGCCTGAATGATGTCCTCGAGAAACTTTCGGTACGCAGCCCCAGTCAACTGCATGTTTTCAACAATTTTGCTGTAGTCTTCGGGCGTGGCATCGGCTAACAACTTTAAATGCGATTCGATATGTCCATGATCTTCCTCCACGTGCACCTTTAAATACTTAATTGCATTAGCAGGAAATACTTTCGCGATTCTTTTATAAATTTCAGGACCAAACTCAACAGCCAAACCTTCCAGAAAAAGGAAATAACCGTAAACTGATAACGGGCCCTGATGTTGTATCCAATAATATTGATTTTGATACAGCATTTTTGCCATCGGACTGGGATCAAAGTCGGAAAGTTTCTGGCCGAAATGGGCCAAATCGGTAATTAATATCTTCTCATGATTTTTTTCTTCTTTTGCATGTTCAAGAAATCTTTGATGTAAATTATTTTGTGAGTACCCGAAATGGCAACCGGCCAGACCGATGATACGGGTTGAATAAGCAGCATAGTAAAACGTTTGCGCCAGCCATTCCGTATAATGATGTTGATCTTTCCAATTAACCTTTTTTATAAGCGATTCAGTTAACTTAATTTCGTTTTTATAAGCGTTTAAAATTTTTTGCATAACTAAAGCTTCGGACTTTAATGAAAAACAACTAAGTCCAGATTTAAAGTTTTTTGCTTTAAAGTTTTTCGAATGAATTCCGTAAAGCAAAAAAAGAAGGTAAGCAAAATGAGTCAGAAAATTTCCTACACGATTTTTAATCCCCGCAACATCTTTTACCCAAACGAAGTCGATTTAAAAAATCAATGCTATGATGCCTGGTACAAACTTTGGGATTCAGTTTATTCGGAAAAACAATCCAACTTCAAGCTAAAATCCGATGAATTTATTCGGCAGGATTTGGTTGCGGCAATATTAGTTGATGAAAACGTGGCGGCCTTACATATGTACAGTCTTTATGACCTAAACGCCACTGCCGATCTAAATACACACTATTTTGAGTTTTTCCCGGAAACGTACTTGGCGGAATTGAGAAAACGGAACGTCCGCACCGCCATGTCTATGGAATTTTTAACTGTGGTCCCACAGTACCGCAAAGCTTTTATGAATGGGATTTCCATGGGAAAAGTAATCGGCAACCTAGGCGTAGAAATCTTCGCTACGATGGGTTTGGACGCAATCATCGCCCCTGCCCGCAATGACGTCAAAGTTAACGATATGGCCTATGATGTGGGGTTTGATTGCATACAAAAGGCTACCATGCAGCGTGGGTTTGAATGTGACCTTATTGCCTGCTTTAAAGGTCGCCAAAAGGCTTCCGAAGATCCGAACAACAGGGCCGTTGTCGATCAGCTTTGGAAAGAAAAGATTATTCAGCCTTCGGCTGGATGGCTAATGGAGATCAGAAATCCAGATATCATTAGTATAGTTAATCGAAAGGCCGCGTGATTTGTGCGCGAAATCGAATGGCAATTCAAAAATATCTCGTTAAAAGAATTATTTGAAATTAATTCGACTATTCAGTTATTTTGGATCGCTTTGGACTGGCTGATGATTGCAGTTACGATTGCCTTTAGCCAATACCTATTTAATTCATATTCGGCGGCCGTCGGGGCTCCCGTCTACCTAATTTCAATTATTATTATCGCTTCACGCCAGCATGCTTTGTTAGTTATTGCGCATGACTGCGCCCACTTTAGAATTTCCGATAGGAAATTTTTAAACGACTTCATTGGAAATGTGTTTTGCAGTTTTCCGGGACTCATTGGGGTTAATGCCTATCGCACCCACCATTTGAATCACCATCGGCATTTAAATTCTGATCAGGACCCAGATTGGGCACGTAAAATTCACTTGCAAGAATGGCAGTTCCCGATGAACTCGCAAAAACTTTCCAAAATTCTTATTTCACAGCTGTACCGGGGTGGACTTGAATGGCTACGCCTGACTTATTTGATTAACAAAATAAATAGTGCCAAGAAAAACTTTTTCCAAAAGGAGAATTTCGGAGTAGCCACCCTGTGGATTTCTGCGACTGCTGTATTTGTAATTAATGGCTGGACACTGCTTTTTTGTTTTTACTGGATTGTTCCGTTGTTACTGGTAATGCCTTTGATGCAAAGATTTCGTAGCATTACTGAACACTTCTCGTTGCCTGGTGAAACTCAGTTCAGCAGTTCTCGACTGACCACGGCGAATTTCGTGGAAGAATTTTTAATCGCCCCGCACGCAGTTAATTATCATTTGGTGCATCACCTATTCCCGGCCATACCCCACTATAAAATAAAAAAGGCACACGGCCTTTTTATGAATGATCCGATCTATTCGCAATATGTTCATATTAACAATGGATTTTTTGCGCCAAATCCGAATTCGACTTGGTCAGAACTAACGGCTACGTCAGATATCCCATTTTCCAAAGTCATTTAGTGATTTACTTTGGCTAAGGAGGCGTCAGCTAATTGTCCTTCGATTTGGATTAGGACATATCTTTTCGATGCATTCGATGTATCGAATAAAGGATACATGGCCTTCATATTATAGTGAACATTCAGTTTCAATTCTGACATTAGTTCTTCGGTATAATGGGGTTCAATTGCCGTAGTCATAACAGACTGTTGTTTAGTAAAAACGTTGGCCCCGCACGCGATAATCTGATCCGTATATTTTTGATCACGATAAAAAAGTTCGGTCCAATGTATGCTAGTCACTTCTTCAATTGAATAACTACAAAGTCTAAAGAAATTAAGATTGCGAAAAATTTGTAACGCCGGAGTGTGGATTTCAATGATATCGGTGTCCTTGATCGTTGCAAACAAATCGGAACCCGGTCTTAACCCCAGTCTTTTAATCGTGTACCAAAGGACGGTTTTGGAATCAGCAATGTCTTTTGATTCTTGTTCAATGGAAGAATAGATGTGGTAAATATCTTCCAAAGATTTGGTAACGATTTCCTTATGTTCGGCAGGCAATGCCGAAAAATGAGGTAACTTGGGATCGCGGTACGGCAGCAGTGGAATGTTCAATTTGGCGGCAAACTTGGCAAGCCCTTCACTTAAAAAAGTGAATTTAGTATGCAAATCAGCGGTTTCTGGAAACGCTGTTGACTGAAAGGCTTCTCCATTAAAATTTGACATGATTCCCTCTACCGAAATGTGTAAATTCTAAGCAAGTAGGAGTCAAGATGAGATTGATTACTTTGCGCGCTTAATCGGTAATGCTTCTTTTTTACCTACTTCGATTTCGGCGCGAACTTCAGTTTCGTACGTAGACATACTGATTTCGATTAACTTTTTTTCTGGGATATCTAAAATAATATGCATTTTTCCAATGAGATAAAGTGGGGTTTTAGAAAGATCCCGTTCAATCAACGAAATAAACTGCGAAGTTGAAAAACCTAACAACTTTGACAATTCTATTTGAGTCATTCCACGCATTAGGCGGTATTCTTTAATCAACTCGCCCATTTTCATTTGCTTATTTTTCATATCATCCTAGTTAATTCAAAAAAGATAAAAATGCAATTGATATGGTTTTACCTCAAAGTCTGGCGGAACTCTAGCTTTTTACTGAGAGCATTAAAAGCATTGGGAGCCGCGCCTTTTTTTAAGAACTCTAAAATAATTTCAGCGTTTCTTTCGGGGGTATTTAAAGACGAATCCAAAGAAAAATCATATTCTGTCCACTGATGTACGACACTAAATTGTAAGGCGGAAGACCCTAAGGTCCGATTTTTACGATCTTTTTCCCTTTGTTCGATCACTTCTACGGGGCAGAGGATACCGATGAGATAGGCATTGTAGCCAGAAAACAACGAAGCCGCTTCGGCGACCCAATTGGAATTAATGAAAACTTGGTCTGACAAAACATTATTACCAGCATCTAACATAGATTTTATCGAACGATGCATTCCCGATATTAATCGATCGCCTATGGGACCCGATTGGCTGGACAAACCCATGACTTCATTCCACTCGGGCTGTTTGAAATAAGACTCAGGCAAAAAGTTCAAAAACTTATCTAATCCAGCGAGTAGATAAAGTTCGGGAAGTTTTCTTTGTAATTCAGCTAAAATGCTAGTCTTTCCGGCACTGGAAGTCCCATTTAGCATGATTAATTGACCAGGCTTCATTGCTAAAAATTAGACCCAATTCTAAACCATGTCACTACTTTAGAATATCGGCGGACATTTTAAGCCCAGCGAAAAAAGTCGTTACCGTTTTGGTCTGCACGGCACTGGCTTTTTCATTTTGGACATTAATAGCCAAATGATAACGAAAATTCAGATCCGCCTGCGGCACAAATTGTAAGGATAATTCCGTATTTACCGACCCCAAATCCAAATCAATCGCCGAAAAGTTTTGATTATATCTTAAACCTACATTGGTATAAGAGAATTTTGTGTCTGCCGTTGATGCCTGCGCTACCTGTGGTCCTGTGGCGTTGTAACTGTAGGATCCTGCACGTTGAAGCGAACTAAAAAAACCAAAATAAATTTTTTCGTTTTTCTCCCTTTCAGATTGTTACGTGTCACTTTATCATTTCATTCCGTTTTCATTGATAAAAAAATAACGGTGTGAATTCACTGGCCTGATCTTAGTCTAGATCCATGGCGCGCAAAACATGATTTAAATCATGCTAGCAACGAAACCTAAGACAGATTTGCTATTTTCACTTACAATATTCTCATGAGCAAAAACCAAAATTGCGCGTTTTTAATTGATGATGTCACCAATTTAACGACCAATATGAAAATTATTAAACCGCTTCAGTCGGAACGCTTAGAAGCGCTGGAATATGACCAAGAAGGAATCAGTTTTCAATGCGACAAAAAAAGCTGCCGCCAAGGACAATTAATTCAACTGACCGGCCACATTGAACTGTTTGATAAAAAAATCGAGTTTATTGCTTTGGGAAAAATAAATACTGTAGTTGCGGTACAAGATGATCAAGTGCAGGCACATATTCACTTTACCCAATTTAAAAAAGATATTTGGGATGCTTATTTGGACTTGCTGAAAAGAAAACAAATGGGTCTAGACAATTTATTTAAAGCCGTTCGTGGTGAGGATTAGAATTTGAGTACAGCCGAAGCCGTATCACGATTATTATATAACGAAAATATTCTGATTATCGAACCGTCGGCGGCGTTTGCACAGACTATCGCTAAAGCATTAATGGAGATGGGTGCCCATCCTGACAAAATTTTTATGGCCCGGCGCTGGAACGAAGCGATCACATTGATCGAAACGAAACATCCCCGCTTATTGTTGACCGAATACCATATCGATGACCGCCTGGGAATGTCTTTGATTGAACACCAGGTTAAACATCATGATGAACAAACTAAGATATCATTGATTCTTACTCATAACAGTGCGGAGACCGCCGTTGCTGCAGCCGCCGAAGAACATGTTGATGAATATGTTTTAAAACCTTTTTCTATGGGAGAACTTAAAGAACGACTTTTTCGAGTTGTCGTTAGTAAACTGAATCCATCTAAATTTAGTCTACATATTGCGAACGGAAGAAAATTAATTAAGCTAGGTCTTTTTGCCGAAGCTACACAAGAATTTAAATTAGCGGAATATGAAAACAATCAATCGCCTTTAGTTTTCTATTATTTGGGCTATCTAAAATTTATGCAGAAAAAATTCACTGAAGCCGTTGAAGAATTTAAAAAAGGGCTTTTCTTCCAGCCAAAACATTACAAATGTTTAATGGGAGAATTTGATGCTTACTTTGAACAACAAAATTACAAAGCAGCCCAAGCGCTACTGCCGAATATTCGTAAACAATACCCCTTAAGCCCGAAACGATTGGGTAATGCCATTATTGCTACTGTACTAAGTAAACATGTTTTAGAAGTAACCGGGTTCATCAACCAGTATATGCAATTGGATCACAAACCAGCCGAGCTGACGAAAATATATGGTGCTGCCTTGATGACAGCCGGAAAACACTTCATTCAAAACAAAGAGGCTGACGAGGCCTACTCTTGTTTTGAAATGGGCTTAAAAGTGCTTGGTACCGATGTCGATTTCATCGCAATGGCAGTCAAAGAATTTATTAAAATTGAACAGATCGAACACGCCGATAAAATTCTAGGTCGATTTCCGAAAGAACAAGTGGGTGGCAAGCTGCACTCACAATTAAGCTTTTTAGTTGCCGATAAAATCATGAATCCTCAAGAAATTATTAATCGTGGCCGCAAACTGCTTTCCTTAAACTTTGCCGATGAACACTGCTTTACCGCAATGATCAAAGCAATGGTCAAAGAAAATAAATTAACTATGGCGGAAGACACCATTCAGAAGGCGACCCTACAGTATCCAAATCAAAGAGACTCCTTCTACAATCTTCTAAAACCTGAATAGCTGTCTAAAAAAAGTAGACAGCTATTAAAAAGTTGGTCACTTATTTTGTTTAAATTTCTAAAGTAAATTCGATAAATTAGGATATAATATTAGAACGGGGATCTGCTCTTTGGTACTTACTTAAGGGGAAATTCAATGCGTTCAATGAACTATCTTTCGATGCCCATTTTCTTAATTCTTTTATTCCAAAACTGTGCAAAAGTGAATTTTGAAAAAGCCGATTTAGGTTCAAAACTATCACCACTGTGTCGGGACATGACGGCCGCAGAAGTGGCGCCCAAGTTAAAATGGGACTGGTATAAACAGTTGGATCCTGAAACCGACCTTTACTATGCCTTTGATCAAGTAATGGCTTCCCCTATCGTTGCCGACCTGGATGGCGACAAAGTACCAGAAGTGCTGTTTGTGACGTTTACCACCTACCCTGTTTTGTGGTTTGACGATGCCCTTACGGATGCAGCCCTGCACGCTAAAAACGGCGTTTTACGCGTCGTAGATGGACGAAACGGTAAAACCAAGTTTTCAGTCGGGGGCGAAGACTTGTCTCCGATGGGCGACACCGAACCTTTAGTTATAGACATAGATGGCGATGGCAAATCAGAAATTTTCTATTATTACTACAAAGTAAGACAGGGCGGCGGATCGCTGATTGCCTTAAATTATGATGGCACACTTAGATGGAAATTCCCTGTCGAAAAAGTGAATTGTAATCGAGGGGTTTCCGCATCAGATTATGACCGAAACGGAACCGCCGAAATTATTTTAAGTTCGCAAATAGTGACCGAAGTCGATCGTAAACCTAAATCAGTTTCGACGTTTCCTGATGCTGGTTGCCATAGTTTAGCTTTCATGGATCAAGGCGAAGCCAAAATTTTTAAAAATACCGGACTTTATAAATTTAACGGTGAAAAAGTGTTCTCCTTGCCCCCAGGTAACTTTATTTCCTTGGCTGATATAGACCAGGATGGAAAGTCTATGGAGCTAATTACCAGCGGCGGCGGCAAAATCAATATTTGGGATTCCTTAACGGGAACTTCCAAAAAAACCATCGACCTGAGCCAATACACCGAACTTTTCTGCCCTCAAAAGACTTATATTGGAGGTGGCCCGGTATCAATTGGAAACTTCGATCAAGATAAAAATACCTTGGAATTTGCAATCGCCACGGGAAGAAACCTAACAATATTTAAATCCGATGGGACGTTATTAACTAAGTTTGCTACCCAGGATTGTAGTTCGATGTCTACTGGACTTACGACATTTGATTTTAACGGAGATAAAACTCCTGAAATCATTTATGCCGATGAAGAATATTTAAGAATTTTTCAAGTTTCTGATGATCAAAAACTAGAAGTCGTATTTCAAACACCGAATCCTTCAGGGACTTTGTATGAATATCCTGTAATAGCGGACATTGATGGCAACGGGAGCTCGGAACTTTTGGTTGTTGCCAACAACTACGCTGTCGGTGGCTTCTATACTGACCCCGAAGAGATAAGCGATAAAGAAACCGCCAGAACCATCACTGGGCTTCGAGCCTTTGAATCTGCAGGTGATCAAGCGTGGATGAAATCCCGCCCGATTTGGAATCAATACTATTTTTCCCCGCAGTTTACGACTGACTTGCTTCGCCCAAATACTAGTTACGGCCTCCTAAATTCTTTTTTACGTAACTTCGAAAGTTCCAAGTTCGAATCCAAATGTGTTAAGCAATAAAAAAACCCCCTGTTTTGGCAGAGGGTTTTTGCAATTACTTTAGAAGCAGTCGATTAATTACAAGTCTGAATTCCAGATTGTAAATTATCGGAAGCTTCTTCTAAATTTGCTCTTAAATCAACGGCACGATCAGAAAACAATGTGCTGTTATACTTAGCCGCATAATAAACATCTTTATTACATTTAACTGTGTTAGCCGGGAACTGAAATGAATACGTCGGTTGTTTTTCAGCCTCAACTTTAAAAGTTAAGTAGATCATCTTGGCCAATTCAATCCGGTTTGAAGGCAAATGAGCCATTAAAAATCCAGCCCCGACTTCTTTAAACAGAATGCTGTCTTTTAAAAGGATCAATGAATCTAGTCTTTCTTTGATCACATTCTTTGAATCAAACGCTGTCGACAAATGTTCGGCGATATAAGAAGTTTCGCAGTCCAATTTGACGAAATAATTCGTATCGCCTCCGCAGCCAGCTAAAGCACCCGCAGATAACGGCAATTTTTTATTCAAAGGATGTTTGCTGATGTAATTATCAAAAGAAGTCTTTAGCCGGGAATAACTAGAAAAATCTGATGATTTTGCAATATAGTCCGCAGCCATCTTGTTAAATTTCAAATCAAATCCAATAAAAGTATTTTTCGATCCTACAGTCGCTTGAACCTTAGACCAATCTTTCAAAATAAGCTGGTAAATGCTATCAGGTAGACTAGTTTGGATTTTAGTTTGAAATTCTTCAATATGTTTGTCTTTTAATTCACGGGCTTTAACTTCGTACAACAAAGACAAATCAACCAGTTCCAATGCGCCTTGGTCCTGGATATCTTCGGTATGAGTCGCCGTCGTTAACACCTGCGTAGCACCGAAAGTTTCTTTGCTAGCGGTACGCGATTCCATCTCACGATTAAAAAACGAACCCTTTGTTGTAGTACTTGCCGTGTATAAATTAAAATTCTTTTGTACTCCATTGCGATCAATATACGACAATTTTTGAGTCGTTGTATTAGATGCGGTGGAAAAATTCAAAAACGGGATACCCAAAGAAAAATAAATCTTAAGATTGTTTAGAAAACTTTCGCCCTTATATAGTCTATCTACTCTTCTTTCTAAATAGGGTAAAGCTAAGTCTTGATTGTAGATGTCTTCGGCTTTAGTGGCGTTAGCTAAAAGATTCTGCTGTAAAGAATTAGGATCTTGATTTAGCAATAATTGACTGACCATTGAAATCTGATCAAAAGAAATATGTTGGAAGTTAAAATTAGAGGTCATTATTTGATTAAATGCCTGTTTTGAACCGGCATTATCCAAATTAAAAATGTAATCCACTAAGAAAGTGTTCATTTTATTTTTCTGGAAACCCACTTCAAACGGATTATCAAATACTTTTTCCACTATTGATCCCGGAATCTTAAGCCCAAAGATATTAAAGGCTCCGCCAAATTTAACCCCTAGTGAGGCCGCAACTTCTTTATTTCTTAAGGCAATCAAACGAACGCGAAAACGATTATGTTCGTCTAATTTAAAAACGTCGACTAGGAAATTTCCACTTAATAAAACGTGGGTCGAAGCGCCGACAGAGATACCCGCCCCTATCGGATTAAATTCGCTAACACTTGCGACAAGATTCATCCCGATAACCATTCGAACAGAATCGTTTATGTTTAATTTTGCAATCGCCGTATCAGAATCTACGGGAACTTGAGGTAACCAATAAGGCTTAACCATTAAAGCTTCTTTAAAATCAGGAAAGACGCGAATAAATTCTAGTTGTGCCGATGGCCCAACACCAAAACTGATGTCTTTGCCTAACTGTTTTCCGAAATTGACTTCAGCCTTTGTAACGTAAGTATCTTTTCTAAAGAAAAGTCCATGAACAAAAGTGGGCTCCACTTCACACTTGTATTTTGCTTCCAATACAAAACCGGAATTATCCACATCGATTAACGGAATTTTACAGCTGACCTGAGGATCATTGAAACCTCGCAACGTCGCTGTATCTCCCAAATTTATAATTTGTCCCGCAAACAAATTAAGAGGGAGAACCAATGCTAGTCCCAATAGTACTTTCTTTGTAAACATAAACACCTTTCCAAAAGAGTTACAAACATTAGACTTGAATTAAATACAGACCACAACATCTAAAGTAGAATAAAATATCTACTAAAACAATTATGTTTTGGAAGTGTTAGGATTCGGTTGAGACGACTATCGTTTGCTAAGCCAATCAGCAGCTTCGAAAGCATGATAGGTAAAAATAATATCAGCGCCTGCACGCCGAATTGAATAAAGAGTTTCCAATATAACTTTTTTTTCGTCGATTGCTTTTGCTTGCGCAGCAAATTTTATCATCGCGTATTCACCACTGACGTTGTAAGCAGCCACTGGAATTAAAGAATTTTTCTTTATCAAAGAAATCACATCTAGATAAGCAAGCGCCGGCTTGACCATAACAATGTCAGCACCTTCTTTGGTGTCTAAAGCTAACTCGCGAAGACCTTCTAATTTGTTTCGATAATCCATTTGGTAGGTTTTTTTATCGCCAAATTTTGGTGCCGAACTTAAAGCATCTCGAAAGGGACCGTAAAATGCTGAAGCATATTTTACGGTATAAGATAGAATTCCGGTTTCGGTAAATCCTTTTGAATCCAACTTTTTGCGGATGACAGAAACACGTCCATCCATCATATCTGACGGCGCGACCAAATCGATGCCAGTTTCGGCGTGAATGGACGCCATTTCGGCCAGAATTTGAACTGTTTCATCGTTTAAAATTTTTCCGTTTTTAACGATGCCGTCATGTCCCGATGTAGAATAGGGATCCAAAGCCAAATCAGTGATAATGACTGAATCAGGAAGTTTGTCTTTTAATTTCTTCAAAAACTGAATGTAACTATGATTTCGATTCACTGCCTCGGTCGCCATTTCGTCCTTTTGCACTTCCGGAATGACAGGAAATAAGGCAAAAGATTTAACCCCTTTTTGCATGGCTTTTTTCATCTGCTCCAGGGCATCTTTACGTCCCCAACGAAACTGCCCAGGCATTGAATCTATGGCAACGGCGCCTTGAACCTGGTCCAAAATGAACAAAGGCCAGACCAATCGGCTGGGACTTAGATCAGTTTCGGCCATCATTTCGCGAATAGCGGGATGGCTACGATTTCGGCGGGGTCTTATTCTTTGATCCATGCAGTATCCTACCTATTTGTTTCTGGGCCATTTTGCATAATAATTTAACACCTTTTATGAGGATACGTTTACTTTGAGACAAAAAAAAGAAAAATGATCGAACATGACAAATGGATGACACTTTAATAAGATACCTCCACTAATATATGAGTATGTCTGATATTGTTTTGATACATAGAAAATCAAGCCAGGAATTCCCAACCCTATTTCAACCTTTTGGAGTTTGGAAGACTTGTTTACGCCAAATTTCGGTAGTTTCCAAACAGGATTACGAGTCTCAAAAAATTAACTTTCTGGAAGACGATGAAATTCTAGAAAACGAAGTAGCCATCCGGTTTTTAATTGAAGTTTTATGTGGCTTACATTCACCCGTTTTTGGTGAAACCGAAGTTTTTGGACAGTTTAAAAAATACATCGAAAGTGTCCCTAAAAATCACTTGTTTTTTGCGCAGCCGGGTTTGTTGCAGTTTATTTTGAAGACGGTCAAATCCATTCGAAGTACTTACCTAAAATCACTGGGCGGTTTGTCCTACGGACATATTATCCGCAAAAAATTAGAATCCGAAAAAGACATCACATTGTGGGGTTATGGCCAACTAGCTAAAGAAGTTTTACCTTGGTTGGAGAAGCATAATATCCAACTGATCGTTAGGACTCCAGAAAAATACCCGATTGAATTGAAACCTATTAAAAAAGAAAACCGCG
>JAYVAZ010000632.1:0-9777 GCA_043750675.1 Pseudobdellovibrionaceae bacterium
CGTAATTGTTTTTGGAAACGTTAAATTTGTTAAGCTCATTTTCTGAAATCCGTAGCCTGCAAAAGTTAAAGACATCTTGCATAACATCGCCGACATTAAAAACATTTTTAACTAGTCCCTCCTCTTTCAAATTTTGCACCGATGTTTCATCCGGGCAAAAAAGCCAAGTCGAAAGCTTGTCTGTACAAACTCGATTGATTTCTTCAGGATTTTGCATATTAAACAAACGGGGGCCAGCTTCAACGTGTGCAATTGGGATTTTAAGTTTTGCGGCACTGATGGCGCCCGCCAATGTGGAATTGGTATCTCCATATAACAAAATAATATCGGGCCGTACTTCTAAAAGAATTTTTTCAATAGCGATAATCATTTCGCCTGTCATTTCACCATGCGATTTAGAGTTAATATTTAGCCTTTGATTTGGAGTGGGAATTTCAAGTTCCGAAAAAAAAATGTCGCTCATATTGATATCAAAATGTTGCCCGGTATGTAATACAAACTCTTTAATACCTTGTTTTTTTAGTTCTCTAGAGACTGGTGACATTTTTATAAACTGAGGCCGATTTCCTACTACAGTAAAGACGAGCATGCTTTCTCCAATATTTGTTGGTCCAAAAAAGTTAACAAATCCTTTGCTAAATTAACACTTGTTTCAACTCTTTGCGCCATGTATTATCGAACCATGAAGAGGATTATTTTTGTCACACTTATTCTACTGCCTATCGGCAGCAGAAATCTTACAAAAGTTGATATAATTCGGAATGCGATCTTTAAAATTCATAAAAATCTCATTTACGGGCGCGGCCTTTTAGGAGCAATGTCTTTGAAAGAAATGATGGGAGAGGGAAATTGTGGGCATTATGCCTACGCCGCTTCAACTTTATTATCTAACTTTTCCACGGTAGGCATATCAATTTGGGGCAAAAGTGGAGAGGTCCATCGAATCCTTGAAATTTATCTTGGAGATAAGTGGCATGCCTTGGATCCTACTTTGGGAGTTTTGTACGAAAATAGTTTTTTAGAACTTCTGAAAAATCCTGATTTGGCGACAAAAAATATACCGCTTATAAGTATCAAGAATCAGGAGATGTTGAAAGTATATGGGCCGCATTTATACAGTAATGTTTTGAAATATGACTATAACGTTGATAGTAATTTTAAACTTGCAGAGTACGATACTTTCAAAGGGGCAGATCCGCTAATAAATTTTAATGATATTAAAAGAATAACAAGTATTCGATTTTTGCAAAACGAAATACTGGAGGAGGGCGCACTAAAGGTAACGGTGGTCTTTTTTAAAAACTTAAAACCGGTGAAAGAACTTGAAGTTGATATTACTTCCACTAAACCATATCACGAGATTTTTTTGAGACGATTTATTACGGCTGATCAAATTAGGATTGAAAGCAGCAATAAAAAATTAAAATCCGTTCTAGTATTTGGAGATTTTGGATATTCACTGGGAGCTGCTGGAAAAAATTCAAAGAAATTTAATTAGCTTCGCGATATTTTTTTACCACATCCTGGGCAGTACCCGAAAACTCAACTTTACCCTTATTCAAAAGAATTGCATTTTTACAAATTGACTCTACTAATCCTAAATCATGTGAAACTAAAACAAGCAGTTTGGCTTCTTGAATTAATTTGTCCATTCTAGCTTTAGCTTTATTAACAAAACTAATGTCACCCGCTGATAGCATTTCATCGAAAACCAATATTTCGGGTTCGATACTTGTAGCGATGGAAAAAGCTAATCTGGTTTGCATTCCAGAGCTGTAATATTTTACCGGTACATCAATGAACTCTTGAAGTTCGGAAAATTCGATAATTTCTTTTTCTTTTTCTGCAATCTGTTTTTTTGAAAAGCCCAGCATATACCCGTTAAGGTAAATGTTCTCACGTCCCGAAAACTCAAAATGAAATCCTGCGCCCACTTCAATTAGGGGTTGCATATTCCCAATGACTTCAACTTTTCCAATCGTAGGTTTTAAAATTCCGCTGATTACTTTAAGCAACGTAGATTTTCCGGCCCCATTGAGTCCAATAATACCTAGTCGGTCACCTTGAGTTAGTTCTAAATTAATATCATTTAATGCTTTGAGCTTTTCTGTATGTGGACCGATCACGTGCTTGTTACCTCGAATTAAATTAATAAATGTCTCTTTTAAGTTATTAGTTTTATCCCTGTAGAGATCATATTCGAGGGTGACGTTTTTTAAAGAAATTTTAACACTTTTGCTCATTGGTATCCTAGAGTTTAAAAACAATACGATTGTCAAATTTATAAATAATCCACAAGCCTAAAATAAAGATGAAAACCGAAATTCCTGATGAAACCAAAATAATGTTTAGGCTGGGCAAACTCTGATTAATTATCGGATATCGTATGAGTTCTACGAAGTAATAAAACGGATTTAATTGCATTAGCTTCTGAACTTTAATCGGTAAAATATCAATTTGATAAGCAATAGGGGTTAAAAAGAAGGCGGCCTGCATTAGCGGTGGAAGAATATAATTTAAATCTCGGAAATAGACCCCTGCAACGCCTAAAAAGGAACAAATTCCAATTAGAGCAGGAATAATAATTAATAAAGCTATTGGTAAAAATAGAATCGACCAGCTGGGATGAAACTGTAGGGTAGCTAGTCCAAGGATAAACAGTGCTGTTGATGAAAGTAGAAAATTAACGATTTCATATAATACAAGATTTAGAACATATATCATTTTAGGCAGGTATATTTTCTTAATGAAGTGCTCATTTGCTAACATAACGCCGGGTGCACGAGTAAGTGTTAAAGAAAAAATATTAAAGACTACAGAACCCGTAAAAAAGTAAGCAAAATAATTTTCCGTTTGCACTCTAGAAGCGTACCAAAACACAAAGCCAATCACGATATATTGTAGGAGCGGCGTTAGCACTGTCCAAAGAAATCCCAAAACAGAACGGCGATATCTAAGGCGCAAAGTAATTTGAATATTGCTAATTGTTACGTACCGATAAAAATAAGTTTTTTTAAAATTTTCCCTAATTTCAGACAGAAAGCCCATTTTTAATACCAACTTGATTGTAGAGGTCTAAAACATATACCGGAAGTTTAATTAGCTCAATTCTTTACTTGGAAAGGCTATTTATTTTGACCCCGTAGCGCCTCTAATAGATCATCTTAGCATCTGCATTGTACTTTTAAAGTCGCCCACCGCAATGGCTTTCAATGATGGAAGTGGCAGGCACAGCAGGTTTCGCGAAAAAATCACCCATGCTGCCATGGTGAGCAAATAAGGGCAAAAATATGTAATTGAAATTTTTTACATATTTAAAAACTATCAATAACGCGTAACTATATTTGAGAAAAGAAGCCTTCGAAGTCAGCCTCAAATGAAAGGCGGCTAGCGGCGGCTCCAGATTTAGATTTTAAACGGATCAACTCTTCACGGTCTAACATAGACAAACATTTCGCCAGCCCTTTTGGGGTAAAATCGTTTGAGATAATACCAAGGTCGTACTCATTGACGATTTTGGCCATTTCCGGTGAAGGTCCAATCGCAATTGCTAGACGTGCTTGAATGAACTCGAAAATTTTATTTGGTAATGCAAACCGATTATTAAAGCTGGTGGGTTCCAGGATGTAAATACCAATATCAAATTGAGAAATATAAGGAACAATTGCGCGCATCGGAACCGTAGCCAAAAAATTAATATTTTTCCCAGTTCTAAGTGCACGGGTTTTTAGTTCATCCAAATAGCCCGCATCACTTTCTAAAAGCATCAAGTTTAAGGAAAATCGATCGTCAAGATAGCTCATCATTTCAATCATATTTTCAATTTTTCTAGACCTAATTGCTCCCCCATGATGAATCATTTTAATACAATTGGGGTCCACTTGCGAAGGCCTTATGTCAAAATAGGGTGGGGTATTCATTATGACAACTGGCTTTTTTATTTTAAAAACACGTTCGTATTCCAACGCAATTCCGTCAGATACTGTTAGCACCTTACTGGCCCGTGGAAGATAAGTTTCGCAAATAAAGTAATTAAGTTTCTGGAAAAAAAGGCGCCACTTCAAATTATCTTCAAACTCCTTGGGTGCATATTCATGTGCATCGCAAATAATTCTGGCATTGCCTCTAATCATAAATGCGATTGGCCAGGCTAGAGAGTCGTTGGCAATAATAAAATCATACTGGTTTTTATCTTGAGATATGATCTTCAATGCATTTTTAATCTTGGGGATTGTCAGATAAGCTCTACTGTAAAACCCAAATAAAATAAAAAAAAGATATTTTACTTTCTCAGAAAAAATAAAGGAACTGTTAGGTAAATTAATATGTTCTGTCCCTGCATTGTAGGCAAAGCCATAGCCCGCAGTTGTGATTTGAAATTTTTCCCCCAAGTAATCAATTTGCTTCGACACTCTTGGATCCCGTTTTAAGTCAGAAAAAGAAATAATCAACAATTTTTTCATTGGGAGGATTTTGCAGAGGGAAGGGCCAACTTAACATTCACATTAAAAGCTTTAATCCACGCGCCAAAGCAGAGTGCGCGCCAAATTACAAAATCAAAAGTCTTTTCTCCTGTTATTGCCCGTTCGAAATAATCTAATATTTCTGGTTTTACAATTCCGTTGGAAAGATCAACTGCTTCTTGCAGTTTTGCACGAAATGTTTCAGGCGCACTTTGGGTTGCCCAAATACTCTCAGGTGTGACAAATCCTAATTTATCCATCCGCATGCGAATTTTTTCTGGCAAAATTCCTTTCATCGCATCTCTCAGTATGACTTTAGTCACGCCGCCATGTAATTTGAATTTATCAGGCAAGCTCAAGTTAAATTCAACCAATCTATAATCTAAAAACGGAACTCGGGCTTCCACACTATGTGCCATTGAATTTCGATCCTCCCAGTGTAACAACATTTGCAAATTTGTATGAAAGATTTGTGCAAAAGATGCCTTTGCGATTGAATCTAAGGCGGAAAATGCTTTGAGGGGATTTTCTTTTTTTACTAAGACGGGAAATGAAAAGAAATCCTTCGAGTTATGCCCGAGGCGACGCCTTAAAAACGCCAATGCCCAAGGAGGTAATGCCAATGCAATCATCATTTTAATTGCTTTGGTGTAACTATACCCATGAATGGCCTTTGCGGCTGCGATTTCACGCAATAGAAGTGGCCAAGAAAAAGATCTAAATAAGTGTAGCCAAAAGATGGGAAAGTAGCTGTGATATCCTGCAAGCTGCTCATCTGCGCCTTGCCCATCTAACATTACTTTGACGTTTTCCTTTTTTGCTATTTCGAAAACACACCATTGCGCAAATATGCTAGTTGATCCAAAGGGTTCATCTTGGTGCCATATAAGTTTTTCAAGGATTTCAAATAATTTGTTAGAATTCGGATATACGTAATGTGCGTCTATGTTTGTCGCATTGACGACCTCATCAATAAATTCTTTTTCGTCAAATTTTTTAATATCGGAGCACGATGAAAATGTTTTTTGTTTTGGATTATTCTTTCCCTTTGCAGACCTGTTGAGTAACAGATCCAACGTGCATACAATGCTTGATGAATCCAACCCTCCTGATAAACAGGACCCTACGGCAACGTCGGAGCGTAAACGTAACGAAACTGAATCTTCGAATAGTTTAAGGAATTGTGCAGAAATATCCTTGGTTGAAATACTTCCAGTTTTTAAACTATACCATTTTTCTTGCCGAATCGGTTGAAAAGATGAATTTGAGTTCAAAGTTACTTCAAAAAAGTGTCCCGGTTTTAGCTGCAAAACATTTTGAAAAAAAGTTTCCGAAGTATGGTCCAGAAGAGAATAATTCAAAAAATCATGGGCTATTTGAAAATTTAGATCAGCTTTCCAGTCGGGAAGACAACTGAACTGTTTAATCTCAGAACCAATAAAAATTGTTCCATTCAAGGAAGTTCGAAAGTAAAGGGGCTTTACTCCGAACCGATCCCTTGCAACAAAGACTTTTTTCTTAATTTGATCATAAATTACAAAAGCAAACATCCCATTAAATTTATTGAGGCAATCAGCGCCCCATTCTTGGTAGCTGGCCAGAATCACTTCTGTATCAGATTGAGTGTTAAAGTTATGTCCCAGGTTCGTCAATTCTTGGCGTAGTTCAAGATAATTGTAAACTTCCCCATTATATGTAATGACTAAGTGATTTCGTACCATCGGCTGGTGACCGTTTTGAGTTAAATCTATTATTGAAAGACGGCGATGACCTAGTGCAACCAGTTGTTGATCTGTGAAAAAACCCTCGCCATCGGGTCCACGATGACTGACAAGATCAGCCATCTCCTTAATCTTTTGAGCATTATCTTCGTATTTCCCTAGAATTGCCGCAATTCCGCACATGGAAATTAACTTACAAAAAATGAGTACTTCTAGTCACGATTTCAATTTGTTCAACCCCACTTTTACTTACATTGCGAGTCATACAGCATTAATAGAGTTGTTTTTGCCACCATTCTATTAAAGATAGAGCCTATGGAAAAGAAGCTAAAAATTTTGGTCCTGTCAGAGTCATATCCAGGGTTAAAGGCCTCATCAATGGCCTATGTTCATTCAAGAAATCAGTATTATATTAGCCAAGGCCACGAGGTAGAAGTGCTTTCTTTTCAGGCAGAAGAAACCTACAGTTTCGAAGGGGTAAACGTATTTAGGGAAAATTATTTTCTCCAAAGAGAAAAAATATCTGAATTCGATCTTGTCATTTCGCATGCTCCAAATCTGAAGAATCATATTCGTTTTATTGCTAGGCAGTACCCAAAACTTAAAAATCTAGTTTTCGTAATTCACGGGCACGAAGTGTTAAAAAAGATTAATTATTATCCTTTGCCATTTAAAAAGCTTGGAAAAAATCTTTATAACGTGGGTGAATGGTCAAATTATCTATATGATCTTCTAAAAGTTAAGATTTTAGGCTTTTTATGTGGTCATTTCTTCAGCTCCAAAATGCGGTTGGTTTTTGTGAGCGAATGGATGAGAAATCAATTCGGTTCGAATCTAAATTTGAGTCCGCGAGATTTTGATTTCGTAAGCAGTATAATTCCAAATTCAGTCAATAACGTTTTTGAAAGCAATAATTTTAATTTTCAAGGACCCAAAGTTGCTGATTTTATTACTATTCGTAGTTTTGATAATCCGAAATACTCAGTTGATTTAATAGTTGAGGCTGCGAAGCAAAATCCTGAGTTCGAATTTCATCTGTATGGACAGGGGACGTACTTTAAATACTACGAATGTCCCGTAAATCTTAAAGTTATAGAACAGTTTTTTAATCAAAAGGATTTGCCTGCGATTTTGAACCAGTATAGGGCAGCCTTAATGCCAACACGTCTTGATTCGCAGGGCGTAATGATGTGTGAGATGGCGACCTTTGGAATGCCCGTAGTTACTTCAGATTTGGCAATCTGCAAAGAAATGTTAGACGGCTTTGAAAATATTTGTTTTCTCCCAAACGAAAATTTTAAATTTAATGCTAAGGAATTTTTGAAAGGAATCAATCAACAAAGTAATAAAAAAAACAAGAAGTTTTTTGCAGAAAATACAGTACAAAGGGAACTCAAGCTTTTTATAAATTTAATTTCGGCTGATAACCGGATTAAAGTATTACATATTAATGATATTGCTTTTGTTGGCTCCAGTCTACTTGTTCAACAGCAAAAGGTTAATCCTGATTACGAGCTGGTGGAAATGCCCAAACCACTGGCTGAATTTCCCTTGCCTTTAAAAATTTTCGGTATTTTTGAACGCTGGTCTTTTGCAAGAAAAATTAAGAAACGGGTTCGGCTCGAAGGGTTTAATTTAATTCATATTCATTTTGTAAGTTCCGCGCTTTGGTTTTTGAACCTAAAAATCCCAATTATAGTTCATGCGCATGGATCTGACGTTCGGGTTAACAGTCTTAATATAATACGTCGGCTGTTAAACTTTTTTATTTTGTGGAGAGCTAATTTTATTTTCTATTCTACTCCTGATTTGAAGATGTATTTTGATCGTTGGTCCCATAAATGTGCTTTTGTTCCTAATCCGATAGATTGCGAAATGTTCTTTTTGCCTAAAAGGGTGTCTCCGAAAAAAGATATTTTGCTATATTCAGCGCTTTCGGAAATCAAAGGAGCTGATATTGCGGTAGATGCACTTAATATTATTAAATCAAAATTTCCTCATTTGAAAATATCGGTATTAGGATTTGGGACCATGGTAAATAGGTTAGATCTTTCTAATTTGGAAGTTCTGGAAAAAGTGCCCCGAACAGAATTGCCCCAGTTAATTCAAGATTATAAATTAATTTTGGGTCAATTCCGTGTAGGTGCCATAGGGATGTCTGACTTAGAGGCTCTATCGGCCGAGAAAGTTGTAATGACCTATTTCAAATTTAACGAAGTTTATGACGAAGACATTCCTATTGTAAATGTACATTTGATTAAGGATTTAGTAGAGCAGATGGAAAAATTCATTAACAACCCGCATGGATTTGATAATTTAATGGAGAAAGCTCGACCGTGGATTATCAAATTTCATGGAGTTGAAAAGATAGTCGAAAGAATTGGAAAACACTATTTATCAATAAATGAAAACTGGCAAAATAACAAAAAAGATAATTAAGAGAATTTTTAAAATAAGATCTCGCATATTATATTTAATCTTCTGAATTCTTTGCGCTAAGTAAAAGGCTGAGCCGAATAAAAATGAATAGCCGATTAAGTTAGCGTATACGGCGCCCGCAATTCCCAGATGTGGGATTAAGATAAAATTAAGTATCACATTCAGTGATGAGCCTATGAAAAAGCTGATGGTGCTGGTCCATGTTTTTTTGCTGTCAAGAAATATCACAACTGGGAAGTAATAAAGGCTGTTCAAAAGCGTACAGAATGCGAGTATTCCAACATATTTTGCTGATACCATGTAACTTTGTGGTGCTAAAAGCTGATAGATTAGCGGTGCACTGAAACCTATTATTACGACGAGGGACCCGGATAATAATAGAAAAATCGAGAGTACTTTCGGGAAGGTCTCTTGTTCTTTGTGTTCAGAAATTAGCTTTAATCCATGCGGTGGCCAGGCGATTTGAAAGGGACCAAGCAAAGTACTGCTTATTGACGCAATTCTCATTGCAAAGGAGTACACAGCAACCGATTCTAAGCCCAACAAGTGTGTTAGGATTAAACGGTCAAAAAGACTTAGGCTCCAAGCGAAAAAAGAAAACGGTAAAAGCGGCAATGCGACTTCTAAGAGGCTTTTAAATATTGAAATTTTAAATCGAGGTCGAACGATTTCGCCATTTAAAAATAAACCGGCCAAGACTGCCGCGAAATTTACAATAATCAATGTATCAAAAACGTTATTTAAATTTAAGAGGCCGTTTTTGCTGAAGGAATAAATAATAATCAACGACGGGAAGGTTTGAAGAGAAACCAGAAAATTGTATTTCGACGCTTGAAATTTTTGTCGTAAACAAACGTTTAAGAAATGGCAAATGCTTTGCAGTCCACCAAGCGCGACAGCCTTTAAAAATAGAACACCGAATTGAGTATTTTCGACAAAAAATCCAGCGCCAACGTTCTGAAATAGATAAGCCAAAAATATCAAAAGTGCGGACCAAATCAAAATGCTGAACAATCCCGTGCTAACTAAATCCTTTTTTTCATCAATTGTTTTTTGAGTATGAAAGAAGCTAGATAGACCAGAGTCAAAATTAAAAACACAAAGGGTGGTGGCCAGAACGGTTAAGGTGGACAAAGTTTCGTAAATACCGTAGT
>JAYVAZ010000633.1:0-10662 GCA_043750675.1 Pseudobdellovibrionaceae bacterium
CCCTTATTTAATTATTTCTCTGAATCCACCGATCTAACCGCTGATGAAATTAGGCAACTGAAAAAAATCGCCGACAAAATTGCCAAACAGGAGGAAAAATAAAATGTATATTTTTAATTGGCCTCTATTGGATTACATCTGGCGAATTCTAGTCTTCGGAAGTTTTGTTGTAACTATCAGTTACTCGATGCCTTTGGTTATGCAGTTGCGGGTATTTCGGATCGGTCCCACCGAGCTTAAAAAAATCTGGCGCTTTTTTCATGGCCAGGTGTTGGTGATATTGGGATTAGCCTCGGTGTATTTAATTTTTAATCAAGAACAAGTTATCAAGTGTTTCGAAGTATTTTTAAAAAGTCCAGATTCGATTAGCCTAACTCGTTGGTTGGCCCGGTTTTGGTTAGGGGGATTTGTGGGGCTTATTGGCCTGGATATTTTTCGAATTTTGCAAACGTTACTAACAGTAAAAAAGTTCCTACCTAATCGGGATACTAAATTAAATGAGCTCGTACAAAAAATGACGATGGAATTTGGGTTAAAAGTCGCTCCGAAAGTGTTGTTACAAGAGTCCCGGCAGAGTCCCTTTGTATTTGGAATTTTTCATTCAAGAATCGTTTTTCCAAGCGGTTTTGCCACCGCCCTGGAAGAATCAGTATTACGTTCGGTAGTTGCCCATGAACTGGTGCATATCAAAGATGCCGACGTTAGTTGGAATTTGATGGAACATTGGTTAAGAAGGATTTTCTTTTTTAATCCCATCGTTTACCTTTCACACGCGTTATATAAAGATATCCAGGAAAAATCGGCTGACCAGCAGGCTATTCAAAATTTGCGCATCAAAAATTCGGAATTTGCGAATGGATTTTTTCGGGTCATCGAATATTGCCAGTCATCCCGGAAGATGGCCCTTTCGTTGTCGTCGGTGGCTGGTTTTAAATTATTGAAATCACGAATGCAGTACTTGGCGGATTCCACCGATAAACCCGCAAACAAAAAAACTGTGCTGTTGTTTTTAGTAGGACTACTGCTTTCTAGTAGCTGGTCCTTTGTTGAAGCAAAAACTTCAATTTTAAATTCTTTGAGTAAGACTGAACCTAATATGTGTGTCCAAGTTCAGCACGAAATTGTTTTAGAAAAAATATTTCACGTCGAAGCGACTAATCCGGTTCGCTGCGAATAAAGGAGACCCTATGAAAGAAACTATTATCCGTCTGCTATTTGCTACCGCCACTGCGGCTTTGATTTCGGCCTGCGCTTCAAATGAAGCCCAGATCAAACAGGCTTTGCGGCAAAATCCGAGTTTGGTTTTTGATGTTATAGAACAAAATCCCGAGCAGTTTATTGACGTCGTAAATAAGGCCGCGAAATTAGCGCAGCAAAAACAAAGTGAGAAACAGGTTTCTCAGGTAAAGGAAGATCAGGAAAAGGATTTGAAGGAACCAAAAAGACCCGTGGTTGAAAGTTCTCGAATTTTGGAAGGCTCAACCTCAGCACCAATTACAATTGTCGAATATGCCGATTTCCAGTGTCCTTATTGTAAAATGGGTCATAAATCGCTGGAAGCCTTTAAAGAAAAATATAAAGGACAAATTCAGTTTGTGTTTAAAAACATGCCTCTTGATGGCCATCAAATGGCCTATCCGGCGGCTACTTACTTCGAGGCATTGCGGAAACAAGGTGGCAACAAGGCGCTGAAGTTTTACAATTTATTATTTAAAAATCAGGGAGAACTTTCCGAAGCCTATTTAAAAAAAGCCGCACTTGAAGTAGGCGCCAATATGGCCAAATTGGCCGAGGATCTGAAATCGCCTTTGATCAAGGAAGTTATTTCCAAGGACATGGCCGAATTTCAAAATTTCGGATTCACGGGAACTCCGACAATTATTCTTAATGGTGTTGCCTTAGTTGGGGCGCAACCCGTCTCCGAGCTGGAGCGGGTGTTAAGTTTAACCAGCAAGAAAAATTAATTTGATACCTTGATGATCGATCCTGGTCGTATTAAAGTGTAGACAGATGACTCTGCGGCAACTTTTTGTAAAAGGAAATGTCAATTGTCCCTCCTGCCAAAACGCCTATTCGGCCAAATCCACATCTTTTAACTGGCCTCGGTATGACCGAGGTCCTGCTTGTAATGCGGAATTAGTCATGCAGAAACACGAGGCAAACGATAATGTCCGAAAATAGCCAGTAATTATTCCTAAATTGCGGTAGATTGCCGTCAATGAAGCAAGAGGACATTTATTATAAGGCCATGTTAGCCAGGGATTACCGCTTTGACGGCAAATTTTTTGTTGGCGTCAAAACGACGGGAATTTTTTGCCGGCCCATTTGTCCAGCGAAACCGAAACGGATCAATGTCGAATTTTTTACGCTTGCAACTTTGGCAGAGAAAGCCGGCTACCGCCCCTGTTTACGTTGCCGTCCTGAGAGTGCTCCTCGGTCGCCCGCATGGAGGGGAACTTCAGCCGTTGTGCAAAGGGCCTTAAAAACTTTACATACGCATCAAAACCTTCAGTTTGATGAAAATAAATTTGCCGAATTATTTGGGGTCTCCGCTCGGCATCTACGCCGACTCTTCATTGAGGAGATCGGCAAAACTCCGAAGCAGCTAAGTTTTGAAAATAGATTAAATTTAGCCAGAAAATTAATTTCGGAAACGGCACTGCCTATTACCGAAGTTGCCTTTGCTTCGGGGTTTTCTTCGGTTCGCCGATTCAATGATTCTTTTAAGGACCGTTTTAAAAGGTCTCCCCGCGAATCGCGTCGAACAAAAATCAAAACCGCTCAACCTTTGATTTTATCTTTATCTTATCGTCCGCCTTTTGATTTTGAGGGCCTCATTCGACAATATGATTCGCATCGTATGGGAAACTTAGAGTGGTTTATTAATTCGAAAATGCATAGGGTGATTTCGTTAAACGGAAAAGTTGGTAAAATAGTTATCGCTAATGATTCTATAAATTCTTGCCTTAGGGTCGAAATCGATTTTCCCGATACTTCCCAGATTCATAATATTGTCGAAAAAGTTCGCCAGCTTTTTGATTTAGATTCGGATCCGGTTTTAATCGCAAATAGTTTGGAGACCGACGCCGACTTAAAGAAGTTATTGAAAAAATATCCTGGCATTCGCATTGCGACCGGTTGGGATGCATTCGAGACCTCGATTGCGATTATCTTAGGACAGTTAGTTAGCGTTGATAGGGGACGTGTTTTGATCGGTGACCTGATCGAACTAACCGGGACCGATTCGGGTTTGGTTAGGGACGACAAAAAGATAAAACTGTTTCCTAGCCCTCAGAGTTTGGCGACGGCAAATCTAGAAAACTTGGGTACTACCCGAATTCGCAAACAAACTCTGATCGCTTTTTCCCAAGCTCTTACAGAAGGGACTCTTTCTTTAGAGTCCACGCAGGATGTCGACCAGTTTATAAAGAAGGTCCAAAACATCAAAGGGATCGGACCTTGGACGGCCCATTATATGGCGATGAAAGTTTTAAAACACACCGATAGTTTTCCGGGAAGCGATTTGATTTTGGCTCGTGCTTTAGCAAAGCATCCGATCGAAGTGATCGAAAAAATGCATCCCTGGAAGGGATACGTTGCCGCACTTTTTTGGCGGGCTTACGCCTAACGGCACATAAAAAAGAATAGAGGATATATGCAGTTACAAAAAAAAATGAATTCTCCCATCGGTGCAATTTATCTTGCGGCTTCGGAAGAAGGTTTAAATTATATTTATTGGAATCGCCTAAAGATTCCTATGGTTTCGGAAAAAAATGCAAACAGCGCTGCCGCTAAAATTTTGACAAAAACCGAAAAGCAATTGGGCGAATACTTCGCAGGTAAACGCACACAATTTGATTTGCCTATTAATGTTGACGGTACCGAATTTCAAAAGAGAGTTTGGAAACAACTTAGTCAGATTCCGTTTGGAAAAACTGTGTCTTACAAAGATATTGCGATTAAATTAAATGCTAGTGGCGCTAGTCGTGCGGTCGGCACCGCAAATGGCAGAAATCCGATTAGTATTGTGGTGCCTTGCCATCGGGTGATCTCTTCCGACGGGACGTTGGGTGGTTATGCCGGTGGATTACCCGCAAAAGTAAAATTACTGACTTTGGAAAAGGCCCCTTTTAGGGAGCGCTTCTAATTTACGGCTGTGGAGTCGCGGCATCCTGCATCGCTTTGATCTTCTCGATCAATGCACTTGATTGAATAGTAAATCTTTTATAAGCCGGGCGCTCGTGGCATCTGGCCAGGTAGGCAGTGATAGCCGGAGTAGATTCCAAGGCATTTGCCCTTATTCCCCCATGACAGTTGAGAAGATAGGTAAACATCTACGGCGGTAAATTCTGGGCCCAAAATAAATGCGGTTTTTAGCAATTGTTTTTCGATAATTGCCATAGTTTCAGCATACGTTCCATAGCCCGTAGAACTTGGGTCTGGATTTTCCCGCTTGAACATTCTGTCTACAAGAACAGGTTCAACGCAGGTTGAAGCAAAAAACATCCAACGAAGATAAGCGCCACGAAAAGGATCATCTAAAAACGGGGCTAATTTGTTTAGAGAATAATTATCCGCCAGAAATGTACAGATCGCTGGGGTTTCGGTAATTACAACTCCCTTATAAATAATCGCCGGTATTTTCCCTAAAGGATTGATCGCCAAAAATTGAGGTGACTTATGATCTTTTCTTTTAAAATCCAATAGAACAATTTCATACTTGGCCTGGACTTCTTCTAGCATCCAGTGAACGGTAGCGCCGCGAGACATTGGATTGTGATAAAACTTGATTGGTTCCATGGGTTTCCCTCGTTAAAAGCTAGTACACTTAGTTTGGATGGTTAAAAGCGTTTTGTAAAACCTTATGGCGGTGCTTAAATAGTTTTTTTACGAAATACTTGGTTATTCCAGTGGCGAACCGTGGGGCAAACTCCAATTGATCCGTCAGAATCAACACATGGGTGTCGGTAGGGTGCTCGGAAATAATCCTTTTGTGCCTCCAACTGTGCATTGAACCCATGGTCGAGTTTTCTATAAACCCATAACTAGGTTTGAATTCCGTTAAAGTAAGATCCCTGTAGTCGAAGGGAATTATACCGCCCAGAAGTAAATAACTTCTAAAAACTTTAATTCCGGGTTCAAATGAAAGGTTTTCGATCAGTTTGTAATTGAGATTCAAACTTCAGCGAAATCATTTTTTAGGGGATTTTTTTGTTTTTGCGGAATAGATGGAGTTGTGCAGCTGCAAGATTTTTTTTAGAAATTTCTTTTTTTCGGTTGGTGAACATTCAAAACCGACCTCAACACTAATCCAATTTTTTTCAATAGTTTTTACATCGGCCCAGCGTTTGTCTTCCTTGTGATGAAAATGCAAAAACGGATTGGATTTAAAATAAAAGACGCCGAAACTTTTTTCTTTAAGTTCGGGCAATTTTCGGATGATATCCAACTCTTTAGAAAGATCCGCTATAATTTCTGGTTTTGTATGTCCCATAACCAGAGGTGATAGACCAATTAACCGCAGAAATCAAAGACAATAGTGGCCGGTATTATTCGGATCTTAAGGCATCAATCACTTGTAGTTTTTCGGCCTTCAAAGCCGGGAAAATACCACTTAGGATACCAACCAAAAAAATCGAGACCAGCGACAAGGAAAATGCCAGCCAATCGATCGTCCATTCAAATTGAAGTTTGTTTACAAATTTGCTGGCTGCCCAAATGGCCAAATGATAGGCCGAAAATCCAAATATCAAACCGATAGTACCGGCCAAAGCACAAACAATCATCGACTCGGTCAAAAATTGCGTTCGGATCTGCTGATTGGTCGCCCCTAATGCCTTTCTTAACCCAATTTCGCGAAAACGCTCGGAAACAGAAACCAACATCATGTTGGTTATCCCAATTCCACCAACAGCCAATGTAACGAACGCGATCGAAGATAATAAAATGGTAAACAAAGCTAGGAACCGCCGCATTTGGGCTACTAACACGCTGTCGGAGTCCACTCTGAATTGTCCAGAAGAACCGTAACGTTGTTCAAAGAAAGCCCTAATGCCTTTGCCCGTTTTTTCAACGTCAGAACCGGTTTCGACTTGGATCATGACTTCTTTGATTTGTGACGACCACCAGTCACCCGCCAGTGCTTGATAAAAAGTAAAAGGCAAATAGACCTGCAAATTTGGTTTTAAATATTCCTTATTGCTGGATGAAGTTTTTAAGACTCCGATGACTCGACAACCGAAAGAATTATCACCCTGAGTAACCCGAAGAACTTGCCCCAACGGTTGGATGTTAGTGAACATTCGTTCAGCTATTTCCATTCCAATAATACATACGCCACTTCTCTGTTCCATTTCTACGTGTGAAAAATTCCTTCCAATTAAAATTTGGCGGCGGGACATTAGTAAGGCATCTTCACTGGCACCTAAAATCCGCACATCTTGTTCAATCGAACGGCCACCATAATTAACGGCCCCTTCCCAGCCCATCAGGACGGGGGACATTTTTTCAATTTCAGGAAAAATTTTTCTAAGGGGAAGCAGTTCTTTTTCCCAATCGAAAAATCGAAATGGCATGGGTACAATGTCGGTCGCTTTTTGATTCCAGTTCGGATAACCATAAAATACCATTGTGTTAACGCCCAGTTCGGCGTAACCGGCCAAGATTTTTGATTTGGTGAATTGCCCCAAGGTAATCATCGAAAGCACCGCTGCAATACCGACCGAAATACCTATCATGGTCAAAGCAGTACGGGTCTTATTTCGACCCAAATTCTTCAGCGCCGATGGGAAACTTTCTTGCGCCGCCCGCAGTATTCCCTTTAGAGAAGTTAGTTGAATTCGAGTTTCAGGGTTTAAAGGGATTTTTACTGCTGGCGATATTTCGGCAGCCGGTGATTTTTGTTTAGCGCCGCCAATGCTGCCATCTTTGATACGAATAATGCGATCACATTTTTCTGCGACAGAACTATCATGAGTAATAATGATAATTGTTTTTTTAAACTCGCGATTTAAATTTTGTAACAGTTTTAAAATTTGATCGGCGGAATCGGAATCTAAGTTTCCAGTTGGTTCATCGGCCAGAATGATTTCCGGATCCTTTAACAAAGCCCTACAGATCGCTACTCTTTGTTGTTGCCCGCCGGAAAGTTGGTTGGGATGATGGTGAAATCTTTCTTCCAAACCAACCAATTTGGCCAGGGCTTCTGCCTTTTTAAGATTTGCTTGGGCATCTTGTTTTTCCAATCCATATTGAGTCGGCAAAAGAATGTTGTCGATCACGCCGGTTTTAGGCAGTAAGTGAAACTGCTGGAAAACAAAACCGATATGAGTGTTCCTAACCTGCGCCAGCTGCTCTTCACCTAGTTCGGCTATATCTCGACCTAAAATTTTGATTTGTCCTTGCGACGGGGCCGATAATAATCCCAAAAGATAAAGGAGTGTTGATTTCCCTGACCCTGATGGACCTTGAATGGCCACTAACTCGCCCTTTTTAATTTCTAGGGAAAGATCTTTTAGAATGGGGGTTTGCAAGCCCTCATTGGTATAGGAGTAAAAAAGGTGGTTAACCTCGATAGCGTTCATTAGATCATTCCACCGAAGTTAAGTCCGAAAAGTCGACTTGTTTAATTTTATCGGCTTCGGTGATTCCACCGGTAATTTCAAAACCTTCTTCGTTTTGAATCCCCACTTGGATGTCCTTCCTTTTGCCAGAGCTAAGTATTACATAATACTTTTCGTTTTCTCTACGAATAAATTCATGGCGCAAAGTCAGCACCTTTTCTTTTTTAGCAGTGATTACATCAATTACGACAGACATTCCGGGGCGTATGGTTTCATCGCTGTCGGTAATATCGATTCGAAGCGGAAAATCAACGACCTGTGATCGACCCCATTGATCTTTTTCACGCGCTGCCAAGGAAAGATCACGAATAATCCCTTTGTACTTTTTATCTAAAATTGCAGAGGCGCTGATAACGGCCTCTTGGTTGTTTTTTAATTTTACCCTGTCGATTTCAGGCACATAGGCGATAATTGACAACTTGCTGGAATCATCAATACGCAGAATAAATCCGGAACTGTCACCCTCTTTAACAAATTCACCTTCCGACTTTTCGATTTGGGCTACTCGGCCGTTTAACGGCGATCGTAGAGGGAAACTACCGTCACCTGATTGTAGGGATTGGACTATCGTAACCAATGGGTCGCCTTGTTTGACGACGTCTCCAATTTTTACGAACAATTTTTTGACATAGCCATTATAGGGTGCCGTAACGATGGTTTTTCTTAAAGGAACAACGGTTCCGGCAATTGTAACTCGCTGAACGATGTCTTGTTTAATCACTTGGCCGGTGTCGCTGTGGCTATGACCACTGGGGGAACCGGGTTTTAATACATAAAACAAGAAACCGAATACAAAAAACGCCAATGCCAATAACAGAATTTTTTTATTTGAGAAGTTCTTCATACAGTTTTCCTTGATGGTATAACATAGTGTATTCGGCAATTCCTAAATCCGAAGTTGCAGAGTAATATTTAATTTCGGCATCAGACAGATTATTTAGGCCCGTGATAAAATCTAGATAGGCAACTTTGCCATTTCGATATTCTCGCCCGATAAAATCTAGGTTATTTTTTTCCAGCGATAAAAGTTCTTTTGATAAACTATAATTTTTTCGCGATTGAATTAAGGTACTTTCCAAAAGGTTAAGCGAAGCCTTCAGGGTGAGCAAATCCGAGTCTAAAGTATTATTCTGAATTTTGTTGGATTCTATTGCGATGTCACGTTCTCCGGAACGGATTCCCCAGTCAAAAAAGTTATATTTTACGGTTAGCAAGGCATTCCAACCCAAAACCGCACCGTCTGAAAAAGTCGAACCGGTGCCAATGTAATTAGAACTTTGGTAGTTCACTCCAGCAGTAACAAACCATTCTGGAAGATTTCTTCGGCCAACGATTTCCGAGCCCAGTTCATTAATTCTTTTTTGCAACACTACCGCTTTGTACTGGGGATGATCCAGCCAGTGTACCGAATTTTCTATGGTGTTCGCCTGGACTGATTCCAAACTAAAAGGAACAAATTCGACTTCGATTTTATTTTCCAGACCTAACCCAATAATCTTTTGTAGTTCTTGTTTGGATCTTTCCATAAAATTATTTGCACTGATCCAAGCAATTTCACTACGACTGACTTGGGTTTTAAATCTTAGAAAGTCGTTTTTGGTTTTAATACCTTGATAGTAGTCTTTTGAAATTAAATCATATTGTTTGTTAACCAGTTTAAATTGTTTCTCTTGAATTTCTGTAAGCTTCCTATTTAAAGAATACTGTAAGAATTGGGTGGCAATATCTAAACTTAATTTGTTTTTTTGATCTTCAAATCTCAGTTCGGCTTTGCTTTGATTTAATTTTGCGACTTGATTTCCCTTAAAACTGACTCCATTGTCGTACAGCGATTCAGTCAAAGCCAAATTAAATTCACTTTCCCAAGGCCCGATCGAACCGCGCGGTTTGCTATCAAAAGCTCCGTGGGTGGCGGTTAGATCCAAACTAGGTAGTATCCTAGCCAGGGCCACTTGTTTTTGCATTTTTGCAATGGACAGTTCTCGTCTTAAAGAATCAAAAGTTGGCGAATGTTCGATCGCGAACTGAATGGATTTCTTTAAATCAAAACTTTCTGGTGAAGGCTGTGCCAATAGGATCGAAGAATTCAAAAGCATTAAAATGGTCCCTAAAAATCGTAATTTCATTTTAGCTTTCTTTTTTCCAAGTGGCGCAATACATTTGGGTTTGGTATTCCATTCGCACCAATCCATTTAATTGAGTTTCTTCAAAGATTAATTTTGCCTGCTGTATCATATCTTTATAGTCCGGGTGTCCATCCTGTGGTGAATAGGAAGAGGATTTAATCCGTCCGATAAGTCCTTCGTATTCAAAGTCTTGGTGATTAGGAAAATTAAATTCTTGAAACGGGCCTAAAAATGATAATAGACGTTGGTGGTCAATATTGCGGTGGTTTATTTTTTGATAGTCAGCGCTGTAGGCCTTTAATAACTCTTCGTAACGAATGAGAAATGGTGAACCGGTTACTTTGCGCTCATTAAACATTATGGCTACGCAGCCACCGTTTTTAAGAATTCTTTGAAATTCTTTTTTGCTAGAATCGGGCTCGAACCAGTGGAAGGCCTGGGCACAGGTAATAAAATCCACCGAATCACTTTCCAATCTCGTTTGTTCGGAACTTCCGTTAACACTTTTAAAATTCGGATATTTTCCTAATAATTCTTCGGCCTGTAGTCGCATTTTTTCATTGGGCTCCACTGCAAAAACTGGATTTCCGTTCTTCAAAAAAATTTCGCTGGAGATTCCAGTGCCGGACCCGACATCACCGATATGGTGTGAAGATGATAAATTAAAATCTTTTCTTAACGTCTGTAATATTTCAGAAGGGTAGGTGGGACGATATTTAACATAGGCACTGACTCGCGAGGAAAATCGCTCTTTGGAATTATGCATGTGAATCTCCTTGGATAAACCCAACAATTTTCGCAATCGTTGATTTGTCTCTTAAAATTCTTCGATGCCCCAGGCCTTCAGTGATCAGAAGTTCCGAAGTCGGCCATTCGGTTTTAATATCTAAGGCATGTTGAAAGGAAACTTCTTT
>JAYVAZ010000634.1:0-4005 GCA_043750675.1 Pseudobdellovibrionaceae bacterium
GTGATTCCAAACAAAAGAATCCATCGCAAGTAAGCAAAAGTGTTATTGATAAAAAAAATAAAAGCCAAATATTAATCGGTATCTTTTTAGATCCCAAAGAATTCTTTAAATTTTTTGAAGTTTTGACCTATCAACAATCTGGAAAAACAGATGTCTATAAATTATCTTCAAAGAACGTCGAAGTTCTGAACCTACAGGATATCGAAGTTAAAATTCTAAATAAGAAAACGATTACTTCTTTGTCCTATACAGATGACATTAACAATCTAACTACTTTTAATTTTTCAGATGTTTTATTTAAAAATTCAGCGAAAACAGAATTGTTTAATTTTACACCCGTAAAAGGCCAACAAGTTTTAGTTTTATAGGATCATTTATGCCAACTAAAGTTTCAGCGGTAGAATCGAAAAAAATTCATTTTGTTAGCCTTGGTTGTCCAAAAAATTTGGTCGACAGTGAAATTATGGCTGGTACTTTGTTGAAAGACGGCTATCAAATCGTGGATGAAGCGGACCAAGCAGATACCGTAGTAGTAAATACCTGCGGTTTTATTGAAGACAGCAAAAAAGAATCTATTCAAAAGATTTTGGAAATGTCCGAACTGAAAAAAAACGGACAGTTAAGTCGATTAGTGGTGGCAGGCTGTTTAACTCAACGATACAAAAATGATTTAGTTGATGAATTGCCGGAAGCCGATCTTTTTGTTGGGTCAGGCGAATTCCAAAATATTTCTAAAATTCTTAAAGGTCACAGTTCTGGCGAAAAAAAGAAGACATTTTTCAACTTACCAACCTATTTGCAGGAAGAATCAACTCCAAGAGTTAATTCGCAGCCCGGGCACCGTGCGTATTTAAAAATTTCTGAAGGTTGTTTAAAACGTTGTGCTTTTTGTGCGATTCCATTGATACGCGGTAACTTGCAATCAAGAACCCTAGCGGGAGTTGTGAAGGAAGCGCAAGAATTGGCAAATAATGGAGTTCGTGAATTATTAATTATTAGCCATGATTTTACCGACTATGGTTGGGATCTTAAAAGAAAAAACAAAGAAGCCATTGAATCACCAACGGAATTATTGAAGGCCTTAGACAAGGTTCAAAATTTGGATTGGATCCGAATGCTTTATCTTTATCCAGACGGCATAACGGAAGAAATGATTGCCGTTATTAAAAACAGTAAGAAGATTGTTAAGTATTTCGATATGCCTTTGCAACACGTAAACGATGCGATGTTAAAAAGTATGAATCGCAAAATGACCCGTAAAGAAATCGAGACCACTTTGGATTTGATTCGCCGGGAAATTCCTGAGGCGGTCATTCGTACTCAGTTTATCGTAGGATTCCCTGGTGAAACCGATGAACAGTTTGAAGAATTATTATCTTTTATCGCAGATCAGAAGTTTGATCGCGTAGGATGTTTTAAATATTCACCCGAAGAAAATACTCCGGGCGGTAAAATGACTAACCAGGTTGACGAAAAAGTGAAACAGAAAAGATTTGAAGCTTTGATGGAAGTTCAGCAGAATATTTCTCGTGAAAAACATCAGGCTTTAATTGGTAAAACTGTTGAAGTCATTGTCGAAGGCTACAGTGAAGAGACCGAGTTATTATTGCAAGGTAGAACTTCACAGCAAGCTCCTGATATTGACGGAGTTGTTTTAATCAATGAAGGCGAAGCAAATATTGGCGATATCGTTCAAGTAGAGATTATTGATAGTATGGAATACGATTTGATCGGAAGGATTGTACAGTAACTATGGATATTTTAGATCATTCCAGTGTAGCTGTTTTTCATTTGACCCACGTAGGTGCGGCTTATGGGGTTTGTAATTCTGCATTTAAACAAGGTGATAAAATAAGAGTATTGGAAATGTTTCCTTTAGGTCGGGAGAGTGTCGTTCTTCTGGCGGGTACAAAAAGCGAACTTAACCAATTGAGTAAGAAGGTAAGAAATTCTAATCTTATAGAAACATTGATTGTTGAAGATATTAATAAGGAAGTAATAAAAGGTTTTTACGGTTTAAACGGCGAAAAAGTAGAAAAGTATCTTTTGACTATTGAACATGGTTTTTTAGGAAAACTTTTTTTAGCTGCTGACGAATTACTTAAAACTGGATTTAAACTGGTAGAAATGAACTCTTTACGTGCAATTCCATGGCAAAATTTTGCAAGTTTCACCGGATCTGATTTGGATTTGGCAAAAAAAATGACCGCTAAATATAAAGAATTAGGGTTCCGAGTTACTTTATTGGACAACTTATCTGAAGGTTTTGTTAAACATTATTTTAATTAACCGGTACTAAATCATTTGTGACAATTTTCAGTTAGCTTCTCGAATGGTTCTAAGTTTTTTCTATTTTTAGAAGTTCTAATTATATTTGCAGCCCGTCTGACCTCGGTGATTGAGGTTTTATCTAAAAAACAGGCTTTCTTAAATCCGCTCAATGATTCATCATACTTTTTTAACTCTAAGGCAGATTTGCCGATGCCGATGTAGGCGTCCTTTGAGTTTGGATTAGATTGGCTGGCTTTAATATAAAACTTGTAGGCGGCAATGAAGTTTTTTTGGTCATTTAGCAGATTAGCATAGGAGATTTGAGCCAATTCAGAATCTGAAAATTTTTCTGCAGCTAATTTTAAATATTTTTCCGCTTCAACCAATTCACCAGTATCCTTCAGAGTAAGTCCCAAATTTACGTAGTTATTTACGACGTTCGGATACTTCGTTATCCCTTTGCGACAGAAAGTTTGCGCCATATCGTGCATACCCGATAAGGTATTTAGTTCGCAGGCTTTGAGAATGTATTCAGACTTCTCACCAAAAGAATCAATCATATCTTGATAAAGCAGTCGTAATTCATATTTATTACCAATAGATTCGTATTGGCTGATCAAGGCAATGTAAGCGGGAATGTACTTGGAATTGATTTCTACAGCTTCTTTTAGAGCGGCCAAGGCTTCTTGTTTTTTGCCAGATTTGAAAAGAGCTTCCCCTAGCAGAGTTTTGGCTTCGTAATCTTTGCCATTTAAACTAAGGGCCGCATTATATGTATTTACGGCTGACTGATAATCAGCTGTTCCGTAGTAGGCCTGTCCCAACATTAAAAGTCCCTTACGATCTAGGTTTTCAATAAGGGGTGATAAGTCTTTAATCACCTGATCAAATTTTTTGCTGTTAAAACTCATTTCAGTTTCTAACGTGTAGGAATCTGCTGCTAGGGCCATGGCAGGATTTAAGTCTAAAGTATGATTTAATAGAAAAAAGAGGATTCCTACAGAAAGATTAAAAATATTCATATATAATTAGTGTAGGAAAAAATGACTAAAAACCAAGCTAAAAATAGTATTTTATCAAATTCTCGCGGACAAGGTACCCTAGAGTACACCCTATTACTTTTAATCACGATTGCGATATTAACTGCCTTAGCCCAACAGATATTTAAACCCTTTAATCGTTGGCTACAAAATTACATGGGATCTTATCTGGAATGTCTATTGGATGTAGGGGAGCTACCCAGTCTAGGGTATGGTAATGCTACGGGCGAATGTAATAATCTTTATGAAAGCGCTTCTGTAGCGTTTGGACGGCCTCCCAAAAATAATAACTCCAATGGTCAGCAAAATGCGGGAAATTCGAATACGAATAAGAATGGTAGTGGGGAAAATGGCGGTGGCGACAGCAGCAATAGTGGAAGTCGTCAGGCAGGTACTGCTGGAAATAATTCAGGAAGAAATAATAATATCCGTTTTAATAGGCCCAACAACACTGGCGCCGATGGATTGGGAAAAGACAAAAATAAGGTTATTCAGACGCCGGTAGATTTGGCCGATACGCAGTTCTATAAGGTCAACGCAGTTAGCGAAGCCTACAATCAGTCCGTAGGCCGCAGAATCAAAGCAGTGGGCTTGGCGGGCTTATTGGCTAGCGAAAAAGAAAAGATTAAAAAACGTGAGCAAAAAATACAAAAGCTAAAAGTCGATGAAGGAGATAGTGAATCGGTAATTAAAG
>JAYVAZ010000635.1:0-1736 GCA_043750675.1 Pseudobdellovibrionaceae bacterium
GGTGAAACCGCGAAACGTCCGCACCGGCAACGATATGACATCGCCGGGATGCAGCTCGATTTGTGCGTCATCGCCGCGTTCGCTCCTCCAGAATGCCAGCGTTGTCAAAAAATTCACTTTTTGCTTTTAACTTCTTCTTTAAATAATTCACCCGCGTATAAAAATAAAATCTTATCGATTAAATTTTGGTACTGAATACTGATTTCAATAGTGGTCACTTTTTAACTCCAGAAATAAACTGCTTTATAAAAAAATCAAATAACTCGGAACCTTCGTGCGGCCCCGGATGACTCTCGGGATGAAACTGAATACCCAGACACTTTTTCTGTTCAGAGAAAATTCCGGCAACCGTTTGGTCATTTAAATTAACTTGGGATACTTTTACGTCGGAAGGTAAAGTTTTCGGATCAATAGCATAACCATGATTCTGGCTGGAAATATAAATTTTGTTTAACAAAGTATCTTGAATCGGATGATTTGCTCCGCGATGGCCAAACTTCAATTTATAAGTTTTAGCCCCTAAAGCAATCCCCAATATTTGATGACCCATACAAATCCCAAAGATCGGAACTTTTCCCAGCAAACTTTTTACTGTATCTGCTGCTTCTAAAACATCAGCTGGATCACCCGGACCATTTGTCAGCATAATGAAATCGGGTTGCCCTTGCATCAATTCTTCGGCGCCCGTACGACTTGGAAATATTTTTACTTCCCGACTTCGTGACAGTAGTTCGCGCACTATATTTTCTTTACAACCGAAATCCAAGATATGAACCTTCGGACCCGAAAGAAGCTGACCTATTCGAGTTTCTACCGACTTGGTGCAAGCCATATGAACCCAGTCTTTATCCATTTTCTTTTTTTCATCAATTAATATCTTTGCCTGTGATTTTGCTTCAGTCGATCCCGACGCATAAACCAAAGCTCCCCAAGTAGTTCCGGCTTTGCGCAATCGACTAACTATCAATCTTGTGTCTACGCCATCTAAACTAGGAATGCTGTTTTGATTTAATCGTTCAACCCAGGTATGGTCACCTTCGGAATTTTGAATCTGCAAACAAACAAAACCTTCGATCCAAAATTTCTTTGATTCCCAAAATTCATTGCTAACGCCGTAGTTGCCCTGATGAGATGCTGTCATTACCACGATCTGCGATAGATAAGAGGGATCTGTAGCAATTTCTTCATACCCACTGTGGGAAGTATTAAATACAACTTCGCCAGCGCGCGGAATACCACCATGCCAAAGCCCTGCGTAACATTCCCCTGATTCTAAAACTAAAAAACCATTCACTCTAAATTTCCTTTTTTAAAAACAGCCGTAACAAAGCTTCGCGAACATAAACCCCATTTTTAACTTGAGAAAAAATTAAACTCCGGGGGTCATCAAAAACAACCGCATCTAATTCAACGCCGTGGTTAACGGGTCCTGGATGTAGGATAAATTGATCTTTGCGCATTTTTTGTAAACGATCTTTAGTTAACCCAAAGTTTTTCCGGTAGGTCTCTTGATCGATCTCACCCGTAGGTGCATGCGAAAGTGAAATTGTACTAGTGTGCCTTTCCAACTGAACCCTTAATGCCATTACCGCATCCGCCCAGTCCAAAGCAGCATCGATCGAATCCATTTTTCTTACCGAACTTTCATGGCGCAAGAAAGATTCGGGTCCGCATTGGACGACCTCCACCCCTAATACATGTAACAACTCAAAGTGTGAACTGGCGACACGACTGTG
>JAYVAZ010000636.1:0-2123 GCA_043750675.1 Pseudobdellovibrionaceae bacterium
TAAGTCATCTGTTTTAGTTTTAGGAACTTCACATTTTTCTGACTTGCTACTTGCAACATAACGTTTGAATAATCCATTTTCACTTTTTGCATTGTAAACCGGTAAATACGGAGCCAGGTTTTTCGTATTTATATCTTTGATTTTGGCTTTGAGGCCTTCTTCAACTGATAAATTTGCATAATCTACTTCAACCGATGTGCCGGTGGCTGTGGTATCTTTTGCTAATTTAATTAATTTTTCATCAATATCTTTTTTCTTGTTTTCTATCGGACCAGTCAGTTTGGATAGTTCGGTTTTTAAGGCTAACGTATCAGCAGGGGATAACGCCGCTTTTAATGGAGGGTTCCCGACAGTTTCAATGTAGTTACCGTAAACTCTTTGCAGTCCTTGTAGGGCTTTCAATTGAACGTTTGGATTTTTGCTAATTTTAACAGCCGATAAATAGGCGGTTTGAACCTTGTCCAATTTTTCCAATTTCAGACTTAATACAACATTTAATTTCTCTAAACTACTTTTTGTGCTTTGACCGACAAATTCTTTTTCCAAAACTTGGGCCTGAATAACGCGGGCAAGGGCCTTGGTTTCCTCGTCAGCACGATCACTTCCCACAAGACCTTTAGAGGCATTGAAGGCATCGGTGAATTTTCCATGTTCGTAAAGGCTTTCGATCTGTTTTAGTTTAATTTTAGAACTAAAGGGCTCAATATTCTGGGCTATTATCTTTGCCTCGTAAGATTTGTATTCGGCAGAATTTTCTTCGCCCTTCATCGTATTTAAAATCTGTAAGTAGATATTTGAGTGCTCTTTGGGATTTTTATCAGTAATCAGTTTTTCCAAAGTTTTACGGGCCATTAACTTGTTATTTTCCAATAAATACAGGTCACTCATCGCCATTTTATATTTGGCCGCATTTTTATCGTCTTTATCCACTAGAATTTCAAACACATTGATAGCTTTGATGAACTGACCATTGTTGGTAAAAGTCTGCGCAGCTTCTTTTAAGGCATCAACGTTATTTTTGTCGGACGGAAATTTTTGATTATAAACCAAGGCCACTTCCGCGGCATCGATCGTTTTGCCTGCACTAAAAAACAAACTTAGGGCTTGCCACAATGACTTTTGCGCCAAAGGTGAATCTGGATTTTCATTGTAGAACTCAATACATTTGTTTGCTGTTTCAATCTTTTCACCCAATTTGCCGGATTCTTGAATCTCGTTGTAAGCAGCTTCTTGTTTAATCTTAGTTAAAAATCGTTTTCGGGTTGAATCCGTAGAATTTTTTGCCAAGTCATCAGCAAAACTCTTGATTGATTTATAATCCTTTCGAGAATTATAGATATCTAATATTAGATCTTCTGATTTTCTTTTGAATTCGCCGGCCTTTGGATCGGCGGCAATAGGTTTCAGCCACTTCTCTGCTTCTTCGGTTTGGCTATTTTCGTAAGCGACAAAGCCCACTTTAAATTTAACGGACGTTAAGTACTTTCCGCTTGGATTACGGCTGATATATTTTTGCGATAGACGCAATAGAATAGCCTCGTCTTCGTCGTTTAATTTTTTCTCTTTGTTTTTATCCGAGATCTTTTCATAACAAAACAAAGCGCCGTAATCAGCATCATGTTTCAACGAAGAATCGTCAGTTTTGTCGGCTACGATTTCGTATTGCTCGGAAGCTACTTTAAATTGGTCCAACTGGAATAGTAATTCCGCGTAGGCATAGCGGGATTTGATGTCAGGTTTTAACGGATCATCGCGGTCTAGATGGATTTTGAACGCCTGTTGCGTTAGATCAGCCATTTCTTTCGAGTGTTTGTTTTTCAACCAGATATCCCACCATTTGCGCGCGATATCGATGTTAGTAGTGGCAAATAGATCACGGCAAGATTCTTCATAGGCGGTTCCGTTTTGAGAAACCCATTCCGATCCCGTTTCACAAACCTTAGCTGTTTCCTTCAGTTGGTCAACAACTTCTTTTCGCTGCTTTAATGTTTCCAACGAATTGACAATCATCAGATGTGCTTTCACACGGAAGGGGGAACTGCGATCCTTTTTAATGAAATCGGCTAAAAATAAAATCAGTTCTTTGTTACGACTGTGTGAATCGTATAACTTTGCTAGATTCA
>JAYVAZ010000637.1:0-5506 GCA_043750675.1 Pseudobdellovibrionaceae bacterium
GTTGACGAAATAAACAAAAATGCCGTTCATCGGGCTGAAGATATTCAGATCTATGCATTCGAGACCCCGTTTTTAAATGAAGTCGAAAGAAATTTAACAAAAAACAATCGCTGGTCTTTACTACATCAACAAGGTCAAATTGATTTAGGGATCGGTGAAAAAACGATTTCCACTAACATTCAACGCAAGTCTCTTAAGTAGCCTCCCGAATGCACGCAACAGAAACAAAGGGTTCTTTTCTAGTTTGCGAGTTTGCTGCGGATAAATCCTGCGATTTCAATATCAGTCATCCATCTTTTAGATTTGCCATAACGATTGAGATCTTCATCGTAAAGTCTGGATAGATAACTATGTCCAGAGCTATCAACATCTAGTGAAGTTTTTAATGTAAGGATAGGAACGTCGGCGTCGAAATCCTTAGCCAAACCCAAAATCTTTGCTGAAACTGGCCACAGCCAAGCCGTATCGCGAGTTTTCCATAAGATATCTAGGAATTTAGATTTAAACGAAGGTTGAATCATGTCTTTTCCTGCCCGGATCTGTTCCAATACATAGGCCATGATTTGGTCTTTACGAATGGAGTCTTGCAAGAAGTCGACTTCCGTCCACTCTAAAACAGTTTCGAAACGCGTATCAAATTCCATATCATCAGGAAGCATCATCGGACCATTTTTTAGTCCCAATTTCTTAATAAATGTTTCATCTTTAAAAAATACCTGTGAAGTGAATTCGGGAACGGTTACTTTACCTTCCGATCCCATTTCGAATGCATACACAGCCACTTCAGCACAAGTTAAACGATCATGTTTCTTAAGATCCAGATTATAATCATATTTTATTTTACGACCTAGCTCCTTTTCCGCGTTGTAAACTTTAACAATGGCAGTGCTGGCTTCCTCCGCCAATTTTGGATCTTTCGGTCGTAAAATAATTATACGAGCATTTTCATTTTTTAAGGCTTCTTCGTAGGGGTAGGGATCTAAACCTTTTCCAATATAGGCCTCTACTGATTTTAATTGTCCTTCATGTGACACAAAAACTGCGATGTGACTGAGTTGACTGGGTACGGTCGCCATTTGCGAAATGGTCGATGACGTAAACGAGACTCCCTTTGCAATCATAATGTCGCCGGCGCGCACTTCATACGTATCAAATTTTTTATTTAGTAATGATCGCTGCGGGTCCGTTAAATTCGGAACCGAAATTTTTGTAAAATCCATATCTTTTATATTTTTTTGGTTTATCGAATGCGCTGAAACGTATATTTGATCCTGTAGTCCGCGGGATAAATAATAATATTCTCGCAACTTCTTCAAGCAGATGGACTTTTTTAGATCAACTATGGACTTTAGTTCCCCACGCAAATTAAATAGGTCATTCACGCCTTGTAAGGCGTCGACATCATTTTCCCCTTGCAAAGTTTGTTTCATTTTTAACAGTTCGTCTTTGGCCTGTTCGACGACTTCTTCACAACCGTTCTTTCTAATCTGTTTAAATAGATCTCTTTGATTTTGGATAGATTCAGAAAAACCAGGATCTGCTAGGCAGAATAAAGGTAGGCATAAAGTGAACATAAAAAAAATATTTTTCATTAATAAATGGTAGCCGGGTCTTCCTGTATCGGCAATGTCATCCTACTGCCAAAAAACGTCCTAGGACCCGTTTTTCGAGTTAATCTCGAACCTAAAGCCCACCCATTGGCTGGTTTTTTGCGTTTCATCAGTTTAAACTATTCATTTCAGGAGTGTTATGAAAACAGCTTTAGTCCTATCTACATTAATATTGCAATCTAGTGTTTCGTTTGGATTCGGAATCGCCGCCGATAGTTTTGGACAGCCTGTCCATGAAACACTTACGAAAAAAGCCGCTTTAGATTCAGGTTTAATTAAAGATCCACAATCAAATGACCTAAAATATCTTATCGAAGGCTCTAGATTCAATGACGATCCTGAAGGATATTTATTAGAAGGAGCTATGCCCGAAGACAAAGGTGGCGCAATAGCGTTTGCTTTTGAATTTGTAGGCAGCAAAAAAAAGAAAAAGATAGTAAACGACCCTACGAAGTCCGCCCATTTTGGTGACTATCAATTTTTACACGCTATGGGTGAATCAACGGCGACGGCAGAAAAAATTAGAGAAAGTATCGTTTTATATGCAGCCCATTGCTGGAAGATGGTACAGGATCCTAATTCTTATTTGAATTTCGCCGAAGACTTGAGAGCCGTTGTTCTACAAGGTCAAAATCCTGATCCAAACTTCAAGTATTCGCGTGACCAATTGATCGTAAAAAATGCGATTGAAAGATTTCCCAAAGAAGTCTTACTTTTCCACGCTAGAAATCAAGCCGAATTCAAATTCCGTGCTTTAGGTTCTTTATTACACGTCATTCAAGATTCGTATTCTCGCGGGCACGTCATCCGTGAAGGCTGGGAAGAAGGTAATAACGAAGGCAATATTCTATATTTCCAAGATTATGCCCTACAAGATTCTAATTCTCATAAACACACCGACGAACATCCTAAAAAATTAACGGACGCAACTGTGTTCGAGATTCCAGCAACGAATGCGGCTTACCAACGGTCAAAGCAGTTGTTAACAATGATCGCCAACAACTGCCCTTGGACAAGCGGTAAAATTGTAGATAAAACTACATGCCCACAAAGTGGCTACAGTTTTATCAGTGAAGTATTCGCATACGCTGCAGATACAACTTTGGAATCAAGAACTACTCGTTCTCATATAGATTTGGAACCGAAAAAACAAGAACCAAATCCCTACGGTGAAAACTATGGTGGCGGTTGAAAATAACCACTTACCTTTAGTATCCCCTATTTCACGAACCGGCCATGTTTACAACATGGCCTTTCGTTTGTTAAGGTAACTTCACCGTAGTCTGCAAGCGGAACTGCTTTGCGGGACAGTTTCAGAACGGCACCATGTCAAATTCGCACCACGTTTGTGGCGAAATGGAAAAACTTTTTTAACATAGGCGCTGTAGTCTGATTGGACATGGAACAGTTGTTGCTCAAAGCGAATTTATGAATAATCACACAACACATACTAACGTAAGACCAGCTACCATAAAGTCTCTTACGGGTTTTCGCATATTGGTAGCTGATGACATTGCTGACAATCAAATTCTGATTAGATACTATTTAGAAGCTGCCGGTGCACAGGTAGAAATTGCCAACAATGGCGAAGAAGCCCTACAGAAATCTTTATCTAGTTTTTACGATGTTATCGTTATGGATATCCAGATGCCAAAAATGGATGGCCTTCAGGCAACTAAAAAACTGCGGGCGAAGGGTTATTGTCTTCCGATACTGGCGTTAACTGCACATGCAATGAGTGAAGAAGTAACTAGGTCTTTAGAAGCCGGCTGCAATAAACATTTAACTAAACCTATCGAACGACAGGATTTAATTGCTGCTATTGCCGGAGCCCGACGAAACTACACCTTGCACTAGTCGAAATTGTAATATCGACCAAAGACAATTACGATTTTGTTGAATAGAACGAAGAAGAAAAGAACGCAAATCTTTCGGCCGTCTCGGACTGATTAGAAAGTCGGCAAAGAGTATTAACTAGTTGTTTATAGGCTTCTGTTGCTATGGGAAAAGTATTCTTATCAAACCCCATAACTAAAATGTGGCCCATTTGTTCGGGCATTCGCATTCCACCGGAATCAGCAATTGTATCCAATATTCTTGCGGAAAACTGTTTTTGAAGTTCAAAGATGCGCGAATGATCGGGAATGTTCAAGTTCATATTTTCGATAAAATATTCGTCGTTTTGTTTGCGAAAATAACCTCTTTCCGTCATTTCCGTTACGACTTTCAAAGTACGGCGCTTTGGAATTCCGATTCGCTGGGCTAGCTCTATTAGTTTTTCAATTTTACTTTCTCCGCCCACTATTCCATGAATTAAAAAATAATCTACGTCCTTCATTAATAAATCTTTTGTAGCATCATCAGCGAAAGGAGCTTTTTTATGAACCTTGTTAACGGATTCCTGTCGTTCTTGTTTTAGAATAGGATCTTTGGTGCCTTTAATTGTAATAAGATCTTCGATGTAATCTAACTCGCCCAATTTAAATCCTAAACGCTCGAACGCTAGTCGCCCTTTTTTAGGACTTAAATCTCTTTTGCCTCTTAACACATCGGAAATAAAACTAGGTGATAATTCTAAATCACGGGAATAAGCCCGAAGTGAATAATTATGATTGCCTGAATACCGTGCCAAAAAATCATCATTGAGAATTATTTTATAATCTAGGTATTCGTAAACATTCCTAATTTTTTTAAGCATGGTTTAATTCCTTAACTTTTTTCTGCGGACACCTGCGGACAGTTTTAGGTACAGCTCATTTTGATTGTGCTCGTGAATCACCGTTCTATCTCCTATTATTCAGTTATGAAAGCAACTTTTTCTTACTCGCCAGAAATAAATATCTCGAATACTTTAGGACTTCAAAGAACCGTTGACGAAATTTACAAACCCAAATCGATTTTACAGCTGATTCAAGATTGCCCCGGACTACTTCATCAGCACGAAAATTTTACGGTTTTTTCTTTGGGACATAACTGGGGTTATGGATGCAACGCCCCAAATCATTCCGGCGGCATTTTAATAGACTTAAGCCTTTGTTCCGAAATTAGAAATTTTGATCCAGAACATGGAATAGTCACTGTTGAACCGGGAGTTAGTTACGGACGCCTTGCTAAATATCTTAAGGAATCTGGAGACCAATGGTTAACGCCCATTCATGGTGGCGGACCGGACTGTTCGGTGATTGGCAACGCCTTGGAACGAGGATACGGCCTAACACCTTACACTGACCATTTTAGTTCGATCACTTCTTTAAAGGCTGTCCTTCGCAGCGGAAAACTTTATGAAGGCAGTCTAACTAAAATAGGTGCTCCGCATTTGGATCGGCTATTTAAACACGGAATCGGCCCCTATTACGATGGATTGTTTGCACAATCAGGTTTAGGAATTGTAACTGAAGTCACGTTAAGGCTAGCGAAAAAACCTGAATTCACTGAAATGTTTTTTTTGCGATTAATAAATTCTGACGATTTAGAAGCCGCAGTTTCCGCGATTAAAAAATCAAAACAGGAGTTGGGGTCTATTTTGGGTGGGATTAACCTGATGAATCAGGAACGAGTTTTAAGTATGTTGGCTGAATTCCCACTAGCTAAGATTAAATCTATGGAACCTCTGGATGAAGAGGAATTAAAGTTACTCAAAAAACAATTTCAAGTGGCTCCGTGGAATATTATTGGAACTTTTTATGGCCCGGCTGCTGTGGTGGCCGCCGCAAAAACAAATTTGCTGAAAAACTTTTCAAATGTTAGAACAAAAAAAGCATTTATCAATTCGAAAAATATAAAAATATTTCAAGGCCTAAAAACTGTGTTCAGTAAATTCGGATTGTCAGGATTGGCCACCAGCCTTGAATCCGCCAGCCGCGCCTTCAATGTGGCCAACGGGATTCCCAACAATG
>JAYVAZ010000638.1:0-3187 GCA_043750675.1 Pseudobdellovibrionaceae bacterium
GAACAACATCCCAGCATAGTTTCTTTTGAGTTTGTCATATCTAGTTGCGATAGCCCTAAAATGTTTTAGCCGAGCAAAAATATTCTCAACTAAATGGCGATACTTGTACAGACCCCAATCGATGTCATCGTTGCCTGTTTTTGAGTTTCTTTTTCGTGGAATAATTGGCGTACTTTTTTTGTTTCTAATCTGCTCGCGAAGAACCTCGCTGTCGTAACCTTTGTCAGCAATAACATATTCTGACCAAGGTAACTTTTCAATAAAATCAGGGGCAACCTTCACATCATGAACTTCGCCACCAGTAATTTCAAAAGCAATCGGAAGTCCCGCAGAATCAACAGCCATATGGATTTTCGAGGTATTGCCAGCTACTGATTTTCCGATTGCATTATTTACTTCAGGTTGTTTCTTCGCACCAGAGCTGTGCTGGTGAGCCTTGATAATTGATCCATCAATAAATTCCCATTCAAGATCTGGATCTCTCGATAAAATTTTGAAAACTAAATTCAATTTGTCGTTTTTAGACCAATAATTGAACTTTTTAAAAATACTGTTCCAGTGTCCAAACTCTGAAGGCAAGTCCCGCCAGGGACAGCCCACTCGCATTCTGAAAAATATTCCTTCGATGGTCGCACGCAGTCGAGGCTTGTCATATATGCCGGTATCCAGCAGTATTGGTTTTAGCTTCGACCAGTACTCATCCGTGAGCATGGATCGGGGCATAGCAATCTCGTTTTTTAAAGTTTTCGCAAACCTAGACTACGAGATTGTTATCTTTTTTCAACAACTTAGATAAGTTCAAACTGAGAAGCCGCTCGCTGAATTGTCAACAGCCCCTAATCTTTATTTAATTTAAAGGCCTGTAAGTTGATCTGAAAAATATCTGATCCTGGGTTTCTATCAGAGAACGCCGAAATTTCTTCAAAAAAATTTCTTAATTTTGAAACAAAAATGTCATAGGCATCGGATCGTAGTGACAAAGTATTGCTAAAAAATTTCCCCTGCTTATCATACTGGGTTTTCAAAGCTTGATCTGCCAACTTGAGATGTCTTTCGAGGTATTCCTGGATAGCATGTGTGTATAATTTTGTATCCGTGAGCACAAGGTGGGTAGATGTCATGCATAGCTCGTCATCTTCATTTTTTTTGATCATCCCATTGTCTAAAGCAATCTGAAAGGCACTTTTCACTTTATTGATCTCTATCCCGAGAGACTTTGCCGTCTCAATAAAAAGCGATTCCGACATTTTTTTTTGATGCATCAACAGCGTCACTGCAGGTGTATACAGTTCTGTTAAAAAATCTAAACCCTTTGTGCGCACTGAGCTGGATTGTGGCTTTTTCTTACGTAAAGAGGCGGCAACTTCTTGATAGTATTTTTTAGTACTGGCTAGTTCAGCCTGATTTCCGTGAACAAGGGTTTCGAAATACTGTCTTTCATCAAAGCTTAACTTCAGAAATGTAGCAACAGCGTGAAGGTTGCTAACGGTCAAATTGCGTTTCCCCTGCAATACCATTCTCATTAATCGAGCAGACCCAACATTTGTGGATTGGGCTATTTGTTCAATGGTCAAAGCTCGATCACCTTTTGTTAAAGATTGCAGAAAGCTTCTATATTGAGTGAACTCATAAACGGAGGTCTTTGTGGTCTTCATTACTAAATGATCGAAATTACTTATCTTATTGTCAAGCCAAGGGAACAAAATGTTCCTTCTTTGTTAATCAGAATACGAATTAAGCATTGCGTTATAAAGGTGAATCCTTTAAGATACAAAACATCGAAACAATGAATTGAAGGAGAGTTTATGAAAGTCTTTTCGAAAATAATCTTAATAGCCACTTTCGCTTGGATGGGCCAAGCTCAAGCCCGCTCAACTCAAGTACTCTCGGTCACCTACGGATTTACAGAACTTAAGTCTTCAAGTTCTGTAAATGATCTTATTGTTGCAACTAAGCGTCTTAGAGAAACTTTATTGCCTCTGCAATGTCTGGTCAATTTTCAGCAGTTTTTTCTGCAAAATGGTCCGAGTGAAAATAAGTTTTTAAGTGTGCAAGGAAGTCTTACCTGTATGTTCAACAAAAACGTTCCAGCAACAAAAGCAGAACTCGATCAGTTGATCAAAACGGTCCAAGAAAAGTCTCAAAAAGTGGGAGTCGCAGTTGAGCCTATGGAACGTGACTGGCGGCCTGGGATTACAGTTTCAAACTAATATGTAATGTAGTCCGATAATTACAGAATCAAATTCTAATTAAAAATAACGAAAGGCTGCCCTTTCGAAAGGTATCACTACGCCCAGAGGCAGCAGAGGCACTAAACTAGGAGAAAAGAATGAAACTGTTATATTGGTTACCAATGCTTGTATTAAGTACTTACGTCCAGGCAAACGCATGTAATCTAAAAACTCGGCTGCAAGTAAAGAATTCGATTATTGTTACTCTTGAACAATCACTCAATATCTCTGGGGTCTTAGGCAACACGCATATAGTTGACGACCTCATCGGGGATGAAGGTGCATTTGGGGGTTCCTTCTACAGTGAAGTTGCAATGACCCTTGGCACAGAGCTATCGAATCAGTTTTGTTACAACAAACTGATTCGCTTTTGCACAATAGAGTCAACTGTATCTGAATTCAGTGATTGTGTAGCTCGTGCTAACGGCATCTTGAAATAATGATTTTATAATACGGAGAAAACTTATAGCAGTCCCAGCTTTCAATGCTGAGGTTGTCATATGCGATTACTGTAAAGTCAGAACTTCAAATTCAATCGTGAGCTTAGAATATTGTATTGAAACATTAAATTTTAAAAACAAACAAAAAGGAAAAAGTTATGAAAACAAAGATTTTAATAATTGCATTATTGATACTAGGAACCCATTTTGCACATGCATACGAAGGCGAGGTTCAAGCGACCTTGCAGTTCCGATTCGACATTTCTGAATTACACGGAAATATCAATGAAGTGAATTCAATGTCAGCTGCCGCAGCCAGAGATTTAACGCTATTAACCCAAGGGCCAAGTGGCCAGCCAGGTCTTTGTCGTAGCGAATGGATTGGGAAGAAAACATTGTGGACCATAAATAGTCACTACACCGAATTTAAAATTCTCTGCGACAACGAGTACGCATTGAATTCGCTCTTAAAATCCATTGCAGCGATTCAGTCATCTGGATCCGGCATCTTTGAGT
>JAYVAZ010000639.1:0-19368 GCA_043750675.1 Pseudobdellovibrionaceae bacterium
GCAACTTCGACTACGATTTCTTCCGATCCCATTTTCCTTTATGGGGTTGGGTTGGAACCCAAAGTTCATATCCAAACGGGTGTATTTATTAGACCTAAAAGTTTATCTTATTGTTTTGTGGCACGTGATAATATTGCGCCGGCTTTTTTTAAGTATCGCAGCCTTAACATTACTGAACTTTCGACCGAGTTAATCGAACAAGATCCTTCACGGCCCTTTTGGATTCACGTTAGCGACGAAAACGAGTTATAGGGTCACGCTGCTGTAAGAGATAAATATTAAAAAGTTTGCCGGTAATTTTTTAGATTTTTTAACTGAAGAACTTTAAAAATGGTCGCGGGTTGATCTTTGATTCGGTCATTAACGTCCCAAATATTTCCTAAACCATAGTTAGTTTTTAAGATTTTGATTTCATTCATTTGAATCTCATATAGTTTCAAAAATTTTCTCTTTGCCGAATCTCTTTTTGGTGAATCGTTTTTCAAATCAAAATTTATCCACTCAAAAAGCGCCAAGGTTAAGGGATCCTCACAGTTCTTAACTAAAGGGCCACTGAAAATTTGATTAAATGCCAAAGACAAGCAAGCATCGCCTACAAAATTATCTTTTTTATCTGCTTTGAAGTTTTGTTCTATTAAAAATTTTAAATCTTTATCGTCTTTTGTTTTGGCAATTTTTTTCAACAGTTCCCAATCGCTTTTCAAAAGTCCTTCTAGTTCCAACCAATTAATTTCTTGCAGATTTAGGAAACGGAAGTCCTCATCCCGGACTAAACTCGAAAGTCCTTCTTTCCTAGTCCAACTTTCCAAACCCAAATCAAAGAGGCTCCGCGGAATATTTTTTTGCAGTTTTTCTTTAGGTAACAACTCGACAAGGCCTTTAGCTGATTTTAAAAAGTCGAATGAATTTTTATCTTCTATGCCTAACGGACTTGTTTCAAAACGATCGATTAAAGAATTATAAAGTTTCGAATTCACATTACTGATATATAGGTACTTGTCGTCACGTAAGGCAATAGTGTGCGGTAGGTAACTATTATCCAGAGTCCACGCCGACTCCGTGTAAACCAATTTTTTCGGAGTTACAATGTCGCTGTTTACTAGAAACGGAAGTAGCGATTGCGTTTCCAGGGCCGGATAGGAACTGGAAAGCGCTTGTTTATTTAGAATATCAAAAAGTGTCTGACCTAAATCGGCCAACGATAAAGTTTGGTCGACACTCCAATTGATTCCCAGATCTCGGGGCTTCTGCTGGGGTTTAATTAATAAACTAACTTGCGACATTTCGGAATACAAATTTGTCCACTTCGGAAGTTGTCCATGAATTTTGTTTTGGCCATTTAATCCGACTAATATAAAATACGAAGAATTCCATTGGTTATTTTTTTTTAGAAACTCGATCAGATTATATAAATGGAAATCAAAATTTTCTAATTGGCTTTCGTAAGAAAGATTTCGGTCTTGTCCAAATTCGTTTTTTGTTTCCAGATTTGAATATAATAAATCGGGAAGATAAAAAACGGCGAACTGGGCTTCATTACTGTCTTTATACCAATTCTTAAAAATCGTGATGGCTTGTTCAAAGGGCCGAAACAATGCTGGCGACGATCCTGGTGCACCGCTATTTATAAAAAGGTCGTCAAAAAAATCAAAACCTTGGTTCAGTCCAGATTTTCTGGTGATTGCGGCTGAACCACTAATAAAAAATGTCGAATAATTTTTTTGAAAAGCAACCTCGGCGGCGGTTTCATAAAACGGCGACAACCAACTGTCTCCGTTGTGATGTACTGCATGATCAAAAGGATAAAGGCCGGTTAAGACCGAAGTCATGGCTGGAGTAGATAAAGTGGAGGTGGTGTACATATGAGAAAACCGAACCGATTCTTGGCACATGACAGCTATCCCTGAATGGTTCAAACTTTTTGTTTCTTCACTGCAACTTAGGTCAGATACAGACAGCCCATCCATCGCAATTAAGTAAACCGACGGTTTTTGCTCTTGTTTTAAGCGACAAGAAGTCAAAAAAATCAAAAAGGGTAATATGATAAATGCAACATAAGCCATGTATTTTGTGCCTATGCTTTGCGAAGTCTTGTTCAATGGGCCCGCCTTGACCCTGCCAATTATATATAGCGATAATAGGACTGTCACAATAAAAGAGGTAAACAATGTTAAGTGATCGTATTTTTGCAGTAGCCCACGTCGCCGACCAGTTAGTTTTGTGGATCCTAGTAATTCTTAGCGTTGTCAGTGTGGGAATGATCTTGGAAAGATTTTTTACGTTAAGTAAAGTTTCACGAAAAAGCGAAGCCATTCGCGCACAGATGAAATTGGCTTTACAAGCTCATAGTGTAGAAGACATCGAAGGTCTTTCTAAATTTCCTGAAACGATTGAAGGACGCGCTTTAGCGTTAGGTTTAAAACATGTGAAAGAAACCGGTAGTAATGGTTTGGAAGAAGTTTTTAATGCTTTTGCCTTAACCGAAAAACCAGAGTTGGAAAAATATTTAAGTTTTTTGGCCACCGTAGGTTCGAACGCACCTTACATTGGATTGTTAGGTACGGTTCTGGGTATCATGAAAGCCTTTAATGATTTGGCGCAAAGTTCCGAGGCTGGTCAACAGACGGTAATGGCCGGAATTTCGTTAGCCTTAGTTGCGACTGCAGCGGGGCTATTTGTGGCGATTCCCGCAGTTATTTCTTACAACTACTATCAACGAAAAGTAAAATCGATCATGGTCAATTTAGAAAGCGTTAAAGAAATGTGTTTGGCTTATGCTAAGAAGAAAGGTCGCTAAAAATGGCGATGAAATCCAGTGCGGATAATGAAGATCCGATTTCGGATATAAATGTCGTACCTTTGGTCGACATTATCCTAGTGGTTCTAATTATTTTTATGGTTACCGCCCCGATGTTTTTAAAACCGTCGATTAATGTTAACTTACCGAAAGCGGTCAGCGGCGATAGCTCGGCTCCTAGTTTGCTTAATATTTCGATTTCGGCGGATGGAAAATTATCTTTGAATGGAGCTGCGGCAACAGAAGCGCAGATCAAAGAAAAAGCTATTCTTGAATTCGGCAAAAATCCAGATGTCCAGGCAATCATTTCTGCAGATCAGATTGTTCAACATGGTAAAGTGGTCGGAATTATTGATTTGATTAAAACGATAGGTGTAAAAAAGTTTGCTATTAGTATTGATAAGGCAAAGTAGCTATTCTTCCGAGGTCGGCATTCGACGAACGACCTTAATCATTTTTGAAAATTCTGCGCCTTCAGTATTGCGGTAAGTAATTTCTATTTGGTTTTCACCCTTGTTCAGGTCAATTAAATCCGAACTGAAATCATTTTTTCCAAAACTAAAGATTGCACCGGTAAATCCGTTTGTTGTGTTTTTGATAGAAACCATTGGATGACTGCAGTTTTTACCTTTAAATCGAAGGTAGTTGAATTCTCCCGAAAAAGTATCAGTCATTTGATTGCAATCGGTTACTAGTACTAATTTGCTTGCCACGTTGACTTCGCCAATAGCGTTATTTTCCACCGGCGCAATCACAGATGCGGGAGAACGTTCTTCCGGTTTTTTTAAACTTCTGATGACAACGGGTTTTGCTGGTTCGTTCACAATAGAGAAGAAGCTAAATACAAAAACCAAACCGACAAATAAGGATAAAAAGGTAAGTACTTTGCTATCTGTTTTGTTTGATGAATTAGAAATTCCCATACTACTTCATCGGCGGATTTTTGACAGGCTCGAAGTCCAGAAGGAGTCGGGTTTAACGCCACCAGACAAGTCTGGTATTATGTTTTCTTAGGGAAGTTATAAATATTAATGTGGCAGATAAGGAACTTTAAGCTTTAACATTAGGTGGGAAAAGGGGTAGATTTCTACAAAGATTTAAAACGATAAGGAGATCGCGTGAAAAAACTTTTAATTGGTATGGCCTTTTTTTTAACTGCAGGGATTGCACAAGCACTTGAAGTCGGGGACAAAGTTCCTTGCGTTCATTTGGTAAACATTTACCCAGATACTACTGAACAACAGGAATGTATTGCCTCTCCTTTAGTCGAGGGTCAAAAAGTTGTTCTAGAATTTTTCCAAACAACTTGCGGTGCGTGCCTTGATAACATGCCAGCATTTAACTCGTTAAGTGCACAAACCGAAGGCAAAGCCTTTTTCCGTCTGGTCGGTCTTGATCGTAAAGAAAAAGCCTTAAGACAGTTTGCAACTGACCACAAAGCTGACTTAAAAGCTCCGATCGCTTTGGATATGGACCGCGTTGCTTCCAAAGCTTATGGTATCCAGTATACACCAACATCTTACGTAGTTCATAACGATGTCATCGTTTTTAAACACATTGGTACTTGGGAAAAAGAACAGCAAGTGGAACTTCAGAAATTACTTGCAGAGTAAGATGATTTTTATACAAGTAAACTTTTTTACTTTTATTAATAAAGCGGCCCTTAGGGTCGCTTTATTTGTATTGGGCCTTTTCTTTACCGCCTGTGCTAATTTACAGGAAATAGATCGTAGTTTTGTCAACCAACCGACCGCAGATTTGAAATCAAATATTCATACTACCAACTCGCCAATGACAGGTCTACGGACCTTATCCGCAGGGGGAGTCTCTTGTACCACATGCGCGCATTAATTTTTTTGAAATTTATTATTCTTTTTTCGACACCCGCTTTTTCCGCCGCCGGAAAATTTGAAACTTCTTTGGAATGGAACCAGGTTCAAGGAACCCGATCCAATCCTTTAGTTTCTGAACAGTCTTTGAGTTCGTATCAAACGCAAAATTTTCGAATGACGTCACCGACGATTCAAAAGAATTGGACGTTTGCGGTACATTCGCAACTCACGGATAACAAGATAGTGGTTCGTGATTCTGCTGGTGTTATTCAAACCTTAAAATCGGGTTATGATCCCAAAACTACTTTGGTCGGACTGAATTTGGGATTTGCTAATGATTTTGTTAACGCAGAATTTTCGGTGGCCCAAACAGTTAGTCAGTCGCCGATTAGTGAAAAAAAATACGCATTAGAACTAAATTCTCATCTTTTATATTCTACTGCTGAAATCGGTTATCTTATTGAACACGTACACTCGGATCTTCCTTTTAATACTTATTTAGATACAGTTACTTTTAAAAATAATCTGAAACCAAATCATGTTTCGACTAACAAAAGTACCTTTCATTATGAACAGATTTTTACTGATAATTTAAAATCTCGGGTTGAATTAATATATTCCAATCGAAGCGCCGAACGTCCGTCCCATTTCGGTGCCCAAGTTAAAAACTTCTACGCCTTCGATAATCAAAAATCAGTTCGCTTTGATGTGGGAGCGCTAGCTGAAAATCAAAACGAAAGTCTTCCGATCAATCAGTATGGATATTATAAAATGTCCTGGGGAGAACTTCGATATCAACACAGTCTGACTTATAATTGGTTGATCGCTCCTAGTTATGGAATTATTTCCGAAATTGAAAATTCTCCTTGGGTTAACAGCGTAACTCAATTGGCGACTGATGTTTATGGACTGCAGATGCAGTATTTAGCTTCGGGCTGGCAGGCCAATTTAAAATACGAGTATTCGCAATCAAATAATACGGCCAAATCCGAACAGTTTATCGGGGGGATAGTATGGGACATTTGAAAAAATTTATTTTTTCGGGACTTATCCTTTTGGCAGCCGGTTGTGCGAAACAAATGCCCACTCAATTAAAAAAAGCCACGGGGCCGATCGTAACACCCGGAAATGGAACCGAAGGTAAACCAAAAGTATTTTTCAAAGCCAAAGGTTTTACCCAAAATGGACAATCGATTAATTTGAACCGCTCGACGGTAATTATTTTTGCATCAGATACTTGTGTTATATGCGCTGGCGAACACGAAAAATTGGTGAAATTTTTAAACAAACTAGGACATGCGCCACAGAATGTTGATTTGTATACGATTTTGGTTGGCGGGATTGTTGAAGATGCTCAGGCCTTTGCGGAAAATTTTAAGTTACCCTGGAGTGTGATTGTTCAGCCCGAAACCGGCGAATCCAGCGGCGATGAGTTATTCAAAACTTTTTGTCCCGAACAAAAAGTTCCTTGTGTAATTGTTCAAACGCAAGAAAAAGGATTTGTATTTCAAAAGACCGGGGAGTTTTCTATTTCGGAATTAGAGCCTTTCACCGGGCGCTGGGAGTAAAAATGATTTTTACAAAGATAACAAAATTTTTGTCGGCAACAGCCATTATTGTTTTTTTCACTTCTACGCCGGTGTTCGCCGCAATTGAAGTAGAATCAAATCTTTTGACCAAACTTCAGGCGCCTGCGGGAACTAACTACGCTGTCGAACCAACTAAAGACTACGTGTTGATGTATTTTTGGGCGACCTGGTGTCCTGACTGTAAGGAAAAACTAAAAGGTACATTAACGGAAGCTACCGAATTGAAGAATACTTCGTTTGTTGCGGTTAATACCGAAAAAGATAAGAATATGGTGGCTAATTTTCTAGAACGAGAAAATATCAAATTGCCGGTGTATATGGATATAGAAAAAGAAGTACGCAAATCTTTGAAGGTGTTTTCAGTTCCGCAGTGGGTTCTATTAAAAAAACACGATAACAAATTTGAATTAGTAGCCACTGAAGTCGAATTTGATCTGCAAAAAATTAAAACTCTTATTGGTAAAAACTAATGACGATAATACTAAGTGCATTTATAGGGGGCCTTTTAACTTCGCTAAGTCCCTGCGTTTTTCCGATGATTCCATTAACAGTAGGATATTTAGGCAAACAGTCTTCGAAACGAAAAGTTCTTCTATTCTTTTTTGGTCAACTGATGGCATTTACATTATTGGGCTTTTTAGCAGTGAAATTGGGAGAAGTTTTTGGTTTTACTTCGCAGGACCCTAAAGTTAAAATGATCATTGGTGCTTTTTTAATTCTTTTTGCGTTAAGTGCATTTTTCAACTATCTACCTTCGGTCTTACGAAAATTTAATCAAACTCAAAATGATTTATCAGAAAAGGCAGTGGGTAAAGGTTCCTTTTTGATGGCATTTATTTTGGGCGCCAGTTCGGCGCTGATGAGTTCTCCTTGCTCTAGTCCGATCTTAGCCACGATCCTGTTTTCTATTTCAGATACCGGGTCCTTAGTTAAAGGTATGCTTTCAATGCTTTCCTATTCTTTAGGTGCATCTATTTTATTTTTGGTTTTAGGTTTGGGTATCGTTAAATTCAAACGGCTTAAGAAACCTGGAAAATGGCTGAGTCATGTTCATCATATCAGTTCATCTTTAATTCTGGCTGCGGGACTTTATTATATATGGACCGGTGTAGGGGCCATAATTTAATAGGTGTGGGACATTCCCAGAACCAATCTTTGTTCGCGCGTAGCTGCGCCGACCGGTTTAAAAGAAGTGGAAACACCAATGCTGGTCGCAAACCACTGAGTCCAACTTTTTCCTACATAAGTGTAAAAGATTCCGTCTTCAATTTGAGTTGAAGTGTAAAATTTTACTTTTTTATTAATTCTTTTATTTATCCACAGCCATTCTTCTCGTGGTTTGGTAGGTCCAAAAGATTTTGGATCCATCACCACAGATAGTCTGGATTCATAGACGGGATTAGTTAAACTTAAATCAAAAATATTACTGCTGTAGGAGTAATTCATCTTAAATTTAAAATCTTGCGCCATTTCGACTTCGATTTTGCTTAGTTTTTCTTTTAATTCGTAAACCTGTCGGACTTCCGGTTGTGTTTGAAAGTAATTATCGCTATGGAACTCGAATAGTCGTTTGATCATGTACTCGGCGAACTCTTTACGTTGCAGATTGGCTTCTTCGGCCTGTTGAACCTGCGCTTTGTTTTGGTCCAAAAGATAAAAGTTAGTAACTTGATAATTAAGGCTTTCCGTATCCATTTGTCGAAAGGTCTCGCGGTAACGTTTTCTGAATTCGACGGAGAGCTCTTTGTTAAAGATAACATCACTCAAGCGATCTTGAGTTAGCTTGGGTGTTTCATAATAAAAGAAAACCTCGTAGTACTTCATTTCCTTTTCGGCCAGGACGTCGGAAATATAGCCCGGCGAAGCCATGGCGACACCCTGGAAAAACAGAGGAATTATAAGTAGAAAAATCCAGGCAAAGCTTCGCATAATGCTTTAAGAAGCAAACCATATGCCCGAGTCGACTTTGTAACTACTTGAAACTATTGAATAAATTTGTAACAAAAAATCATAGGAATTAATCTGATTTAAGATTGTTAATTCCTTAGGCGTTGCCGCGATACACCGTATATTAAGCTAATAAAATCAATTACTTACAGTGACCGATAAAGCTTGTTGTCAGAACAATTTATGTCAATTAACTTACGATGTTTATGGCAGAAACTACCCATGACAAATTATTAGCTAAAGAACTATTGTTGAAGGTAATGGAATTAAAGCAAAGAACCGAAATCCACTGGGCTAGAAAAATATGGCATATGCTGGGTGTTTCGACGCTAACTCTTATATATGCATTTTTACCGTTAAGTTGGTCAGTTGGGGTTTTCGCGGTTTTATGGCTGGCTTTTGTTCCTTTTGATTTTATCCGTCAACAAAACCAAAAACTGAACGACTTCTTGGTTCATATGTTTCGACCAATTATGCGTCAAAGCGAACTAAATAAGTTAGCCGGAACCACCTTTTTACTAACCGGCGTATTGGTGGTTAGCTTATTTTTTCGACGTGAAATAGTCATTTTAACTCTGCTATTTTTAGCTTTTGCTGACCCTATTGCCAGTTATTTTGGAATTCGTTTTGGTAAAGACAAGATTTTTGGACACAAGAGTTTACAGGGATCGATGGCTGCATTTTTTGTGTGCGCTTTGATTGGTTTTATTTATCTTTATTTTTACGGATTGATGTTTGATCGCTTGATCGTTATCAGTATTTTATGTGGACTAATTGGTGCATTGGCCGAGCTAATTCCAGTTGCTAAATTAGATGACAATTTCACTCTTCCGGTTTTAAGTGCCATCGCACTATGGATATTATTTAATTTGTTTGGAACGCTAGCTGTGATAGGTTAGCGCCATGACATCAGAAGTAATGGATTCAAACCAAAACACTCCCGTTCAAACAACTGAAAAACCTAAAAGATGGGCCATGCATATTTATGTTTTGCCTAACTTGGTAACTACCGGAAATATTTTCTTTGGTTTCTACGCCATCATTCATTCAATCAAAGGTGATTTTTTGCATGCCTCGTATGCCATTGTTGCTGCGGCGGTATTTGATTTGATGGATGGTCGATTGGCGCGATTGACTCGTTCGACTTCTAAATTTGGCGCCGAATATGATTCTCTTTGCGACTTAGTTAGTTTTGGTTTAGCACCTGCGGTTTTATTGCATATGTGGGCATTGCAGCCGTTTGGTCGCATTGGCTGGTTAGCATGTTTTCTTTTTGCGACTTGCGGTGCTTTACGTTTGGCGCGGTTTAATGTTCAGGCCAACGTTGTGGAAAAAAATTATTTTCAAGGCTTACCCATTCCAATGGCCGGCGGTATTGTTGCCAGTTCAGTATTAGCATTTGATGATTTACAGTTAGACGCCAATGGCAATATTGGTTTGTTACTAATGACCTACTTGTTGGCTTTTGTAATGGTCAGCACCTTTCGTTATCGTTCGTTCAAAGATTTAGATTTGAAAGAACGTTTACCATTTAAATATCTGGTTTTGGGTGTGGCGCTGATCGCAGTGATTGCTTATCGCCCAGAAGTGAATTTATTCCTATTATTTTTAACCTATGCTGTGTTAGGTGCGGTATTTGGAGTAATGAAATTAGGAAAATTAAAAATAAAAAATAACGTATATTTGCCCCATCACGCAAACGAACAAGACTTATTAGAAGAGGATGACGACGGTCATGTCATCGAAAAAAAATAATTTAAAATTCGCTATTGTTGGCGCCACTGGTATGGTCGGCACTGCCTTCCTTAACCTATTGCAAGAGCGCGGGTATCAACCCAAAGAAATTCGCCTTTTTGCTAGTGATGCTTCTGCCGGAAAGAAAATTCCTTACGGTCATAAATTAATTTCGGTTCAGACCCTGTCTGAGGGTTGTTTCGATGGTTTAGATATTGTTTTCTTTTCTTCTGGTGATGACATCAGTAAAGAATGGGCACCCAAAGCAGCCAAGGCCGGTGCATTTGCCATAGATAATTCAGCTGCATTCCGTATGAACCCAGACATTCACTTAGTTGTCCCCGAAGTAAACGGAGATTTGTTAAAAGGACTAAAGCCCCAGATCATTGCCAATCCTAACTGTTCAACTATTCAGTTAGTTGTAGTGATGGACATTCTGCAAAAAAATTTCGGTGTAAATACGATAAAAGTTTCTTCCTACCAAGCGGTTAGCGGAGCTGGTTTAGCCGCTCAGGAAGAGTTATTAAGTCATACCAAGGCATTTATGTACGGTGAAACTTTACCGGCTAAAGAATTTGTCCACCCGATAGTTTTTAACTGTATTCCTCAGATTGGATCATTTGCCGATAATGGTTTTACTTCGGAAGAAAATAAAATCATGCAGGAAACACGTAAAATTTTGCGATTACCTAAAGTAAAGGTTTCGGCATTCACCGTTAGAGTTCCGGTAATGAATTCGCATGCAGAAACTGTTTGGGTGTCTTTAGACAAGAACGTAAATCGTGATCAAATAACTTCGGTTTTGAAGTCAGCATCCGGTATTACCGTTCAAGATGACCCTAAAAAATCGTTTTATCCTATGCAAAATGAAGTTTCCGGTAAAGATCCCGTCTATGTGGGTCGAATTCATCAAGATATGGATGATCCAATGACTTGGTTAATGTGGATAGTATCCGATAACATTAAAAAAGGTGCTGCTTTAAACGGCTTACAAATAGCCGAGCAAATTTTTGACATCAATTAGTGATCGTGCTGCAATAAAAAGATGAATAATAAAAGTATAGACATTGTCATTCCCAGTATTCTTAGGAATAGTGCGATTCATTTTATTCTTTTTATTTCCTTAATGATTTTTGCACCCAATTCATTCGCCGTAATTACCTATATTCCCGGAGCCGGCGGAGTCTCTGTTGCCAATGAAAGTGACTTAGCCAATATTTCTTTGTTTGGTGGACAGGCCGGAGATTGTCGCGCTTCCGACATGGATGGTAGCAGTACTTGCGATAGTTGTGTTGGATTATTAGATACCGTTCCCGATCTTTGTAATCCTGGTGGTTTAGGAGTTTCTTGTAACCAGCACAATGTTTATGACAACTTGTATATTACTATAAAATTTAAATCAGATCAGGCGTATACCGCTTCCCATAAGCCGGTTTATCAATTTTCCAGCAAAGTCGTCACTGTGTTCGAAGACGAAGATGCAGCAACCAAAAATTTGGCTATCCCAGCCGGGGCAATAATAACTGCGAAAGTGCAATGGTCGACATTGGCCAGTTATATCCAGACTGAGGGCATGAATGATGGGTTCAGCGAAACCATTAGCATTGGTATGTCAAAAGATGGATCCGAATTCGCCGATAAGATGTCCATTAAAATTTCGTACCGATTAATTGATAACAGCACAGCTACGGGAGCAGCCGGATTTCATGCCGACTGCACTACAAATGCTACGGCCGCCGCGGACGATGAAGGGTTTTGTTATTTCGAAGCCACTCGCGGAGATGAAAAAATTTACATTGAAAACATGGATGCTAACGTAAAATACGATTCGGCCCTGTCGGATAAAACCAATGGCGCCATGGAATACAAGTCCGTTCGAATGTACTACGCTCCCGATGATGGAACCGGTAACTTTTGTTTGATTCATCCAGCCGATGCGGCTTACAGGGATCTTCCCTACAGCAAAGAAAAACATGAAATTTCTGACAACAGAGTAGATGGATTAACGAATGGTCAGCCTTACGTTTTTTTATTGGCGAATGTAGATTCAGCAGGAAACGTGAGTTATTTTTCAGATCCAATGGCCTTATTGGATGGAGTTCAATCGGCCACCCCGGATGCAGTTATTGGATTGTTAGATGGTAAAAAATGTTTTATCGCAACCGCCGCGTTCGGATCGGAAATGGACCCACACGTTGATGAGTTGCGCCAGTTTAGAAATCAGTTTTTGCTTCCCCATGGATGGGGTCGCGCTTTCACCAAATTTTATTATAAATTTTCACCACCGATTGCAGACGTTATTAAAAAATCGGATAGCCTAAGATTTTTAACTCGATTGGTTTTATGGCCAGTGGTATTTGCTGTAGAATTATTTATGAATCCACCTCTGTTTACCTTATTTTTATTAGTAGTCCTACTTTTTGTTTTAAGACGTTACTGGTTACGACCTGTAGACAGTCGATTAAAAATTTCTAAATCTGGAAAGTCTTTATTAGGTCTTTTTATTTTGGCTACGGTTTTAATTTTTTCGTTTAAAACTTTTGCGCAGGTAAATTATCTTCCGCCCACTGCAAAAAAAACGCCTGTACAAAAATCGACTGTTGAAAATAATGAAGAAGTGGACAGCGATGATAGCGAAGTAGCCGAAAAAGAAACACAGGAAGATGAATTAGATGACGAAGTCACCGATGCTGAAGAAGTCGACGTGGTTGACAAAAATGCGGAAACCGATGAAGTCGATGGTGATACCGAAGTTTCTAATGACCAAAGCACCGCCGAAACTCCGCAGAACCCGGCAATCATTAATGGTCTTTCTAAAACTCAACAGCAAGCCCCGTCCGTTGGATCAAACCGATTAAGCGAAACGGAATCGGCAGTCGACGACAAGCCGATATTTGTTAAACCCGTAGGGCCGACAGCGGGGGGTACCCTTAGAGTTCCCCATCCCAACGCTGGTAAAGGATTAATCCGAATTGAAAAAGATGGCAGTTATCAATACGGAATCAAAAAAAGCGAAAAATCCAAAGCCATTTCTGTTAGATTTGGAACCATGACCCCACCAAATATTCTTGCAGGTACAACAACGGCAGTAGATAGCACGGAAGATTTTTCTTCTATGTACGGTGACAAAGATCTTTTTGCAGTTAATTTCGATTATGAATGGCAACCGTTCAGTTCTTTTGGAACGATCGGGTTACAGCTGGGTACCGGTTTTATGACGGCCACTGGAACCGGAGTTTTTGAAAGTGACGGAGCCGAAGCAAAAGAAAAGTACACATTATATATTATCCCACTAACAGCAAATGTGGTTTATCGATTAAATTATTTCAGCCGACAATGGTTTGTTCCTTACGTAAAGGGTGGCGGAAGTTATTACGGCCTTGTTGAAATGCGAGATGATAGTAAAAGCCCTTCGGTATTTGCTGCACCCGCGGTCGGTGGAGGTGGTGGAGTGCACGTTTCCATTTCTCGTATTGATCCTAAATCCAGTTTTACTTTGGACAGGGATTATGGAATTTCGGATATGTGGTTAACTTTAGAATATATGAAAATGGTTGGCCTGAATAAGGATACGGATTTTAGTTCGGACTCGTTGCAATTCGGCGTAACTGTTGATTTCTAGCGCATGTCTGCGCTAGTGACTTTTAGCGCATGTCTGCGCTAGTGACTTTTAGCGCATGTCTGGGCTATTGATTTCTAGCACATGACGTGAGATGAACGGCGAATGCGAATCAAACTACTCCTTTCTTATGACGGCACTGACTACTGTGGCTGGCAAAAGCAAAAAGAGCACAAACATGCCTCTGAAAAACCAAATCTTCAGGAAACCGTTGAGAAAGCTTTAGGTAAAATTTTCAACGAACCAATCAAGGTCTCGGCTTCGGGACGCACTGATGCTGGAGTTCATGCGGTTGCGCAAATCGCGCACTTTGATACAAAGCGCCAGTTGCCGAAAGATCTCTGTTGGGCGCTTAAAGCAAAACTGCCTTTAGACATAGTTGCCAAGAAAGCTTGGCTCGTTCCCGAAGAGTTTCATTCAACCTTATCCTCCGTCAAGAAAACTTACCGTTACTGGGTTTGGAATCACCAGCGTCCAACGGCTTTATTAAATAGATATTCCCATTGGGTAAGGAAGCCTCTGGATTTGGACTTCCTAAACGACTGCTCTAAGTACCTGATTGGACAAAAGGATTTTAAAAGTTTCCAGTCGGTAGGAACCGATCTAAAACACACGACTCGAACTATATATACGGCTGGTTGGTCAGTTCGAAAGAATGGAATGGTGCAGTATGAGATCACCGGCAGCGGCTTCTTAAAACAAATGGTTAGAAACGTTGTAGGCACTCAAATAGACTTATTTTTACAGAATAAAACGCCGGAAAAGATGCTTGAAATAATAGCACAAGAGGATAGGAAAAAGGCTGGTAGCGCCGCACCCCCGCAGGGTTTGTTTCTATATAAAGTTTATTATCCCAATCAACTTGACAATAAGTGCCGACAAATTTAAAAAGTCAATTCGCTTAACGTGTAGGATTGTTGGTAACAACCTGATCCTATTTATTTGATGGAGATTGCTTCAATGAAAACTTGGATGGCAAAAAAAGAAGAAGCTGAGAGAAATTGGTGGATTATCGATGCTACTGATAAAACAGTGGGTCGCGTAGCTACAAGAATCGCTGATTTATTACGTGGAAAACACAAGCCTACTTACACACCTAATGTAGACAACGGAGATTTCGTTGTTGTTATCAATACTGATAAATTGCAACTATCTGGAAGCAAGTGGGACACTAAAAAGTACTACAGACATTCTCGTTTTTTCGGTTCTATGAAAGAAAAAACAGCGGCACAAATGAAAGCCGAAGATTCTGGTTTTATTATGAGTGAAGCGGTTCGTGGTATGTTACCAACTAATCGTTTAACTTACGGCTTGATTCAGAAATTAAAAACATACAAAGGTCCTGAGCACATGCATGCTACTCAGAAACCTCAACCTGCTAACGTTTAATAAGGAAATTTGTAATGGCAACTGAGAAATTTTTCTATGCTACAGGAAGAAGAAAAACAAGTGCAGCACGGGTTTTCTTAAAACCAGGTTCTGGCAAATTAGTTATCAATGGATTGAAGGCCGATGAATATTTACGTCGTATGCAATCTAAAATGGTTATCTTACAACCTTTTGATATTTTAAATCAGAATGGTAAATTTGACGTTAGTATCACTGTAAAAGGTGGTGGAGAAAATGGTCAAACAGGCGCGATTCGTTTAGGAATTTCTCGTGCGTTGACTGCTTTCAATTTAGAGTTCAGAGCAACTCTTAAAAAAGCCGGATACCTTACTCGAGACCCAAGAATGGTTGAACGTAAGAAATACGGTAAACACGGTGCTCGTAGAAGCGGTCAGTTCTCTAAACGATAATCCCAAGGGGATTATTCGAAAAAGTCCCAAAGGGATTTTTGCAAAAAGATCGTTTACAAAATTTATTCTAATTCTAAAACCCGCTGCCAACAGCGGGTTTTTTTTGACCGTTTGTCGTTTAACCTTCTATTAAGCTTATATTTATTGACGATAATTTTTTTCAATGAAAGATACTCTACAACTCAACAGAAGAGGTTTTTAATGAGTCGTTCTTTTTCGATTTTTACTGGTCTTTTATTAGCTTTATTAATTTCAACTGCTTGCACTAAAAGTTTCCATACTGCTTCGTATGAATCTAAACCAGAAGTGAAAGCATCTGATGACCTTTCGGATTCATTTAAAGTTGTTCGAGACGGCGAAGTTAAAGACAGCAGTGACCAAGTCGTGATCGATATTAATCAGTACTTTGTACAAATCGCCAAAAACGCTTTAGACAAAGAATTTCTATTAATGAGTTCAGCACTTAGCCAATTTCCAACCCCGATGTTTAATGGTTTGAAAAGTAAAGTCGTGGCCTTCCAAAAGTATCAGGAACGCCTTTATATGTTAGAGGCTACCCAGGGGCATATTTTGTCAGGAAATATTAGTGGGCATATCATTTTAACCAGCTTCCCGATTATCAGCGAAGACACCGGCAGTATAACTTTTGATTTTAATGCCGGAATGTCGCAGCTGTTTGTGCAAAGCGATTGGTTTACCCAGGACTATGACGGGTCTACTTTTATTCAAAAGATGCAGTCCGTTCCTGTGCGTGAAAGTTTCCTTTCCGAAGCTAAAATTTCAAACAATCAGTTGGTCATTCATCAAATCGCCCAGCTACAGCAAAGTGAAAATTTCGCTGCTAACGTTAATCCTGGTCAATCTTCAGTCGAAGTTAGATACTATCTAACTCCTTACAATCCAGACCGCACTTTTTTGCCCGTTCAATCTCCAGGTTTAAATAAAGTTGGGTTTTTCGAAGCCTCGCCGTTATTGTTAAACGATGGCAGCTCTTTGATTTATGCTTCGAAACACAATAACAAAAGGGCCATTACTTATGCGATTTCGGCAAATACCCCAATGGATGTTCGCGAAGCTGTGCGCGACGGAGTTTTGTATTGGAACAAAGTTCTAGGGGAACAGAAGATTCAAGTCATTCAGTTGGAAGACGAAAACATTACTGCACCAAGTGCAGATTATAATGTGATCCAGTGGACCAACTGGGATCAGGCTGGATATGCCTATGCCGATGCACAGATGGACCCTAGATCAGGCCAAGTGCTGCATGCGCAGGTATTTATGGCCAGTGCATTTGAAGTCGGTGGCCGGGCGGCTGCAATCAAACGACTTCGTTATTTAAATCAGAAGAATCGATCACTAGTGAAATCCATCCAAATGCGAGGATTTGAAAAAGCAGCTCCTTGTTCGTTAACAGATGGAAATTTCAAGCAGTTTTTAACTAAAGCAGTGGAAGGGGCGATACAATGATGCCTTAATCAAAAAAATGTCTCTGGATTATGTGCGCGAGGTAGTCGCCCACGAAGTCGGTCATACTTTGGGATTAAGACATAACTTTGCCGGGAACTTAGGTTCTTCATATCGTTTCCCCGAGCGTGCGGAAATCTACAATAAATATGTTGCTGAACAAACGGTGGATCCCTCTGTTGTTCCGACAACTTCCATTATGGAATATCAAGATTACGAAGATGCGATGTTTTCAGGTGCGTTGATTGCTGATTCTAAAGCCCCTATTTTTTCGTACGATAGAACCGCAATGGAGTATCTATATAAAGCCAAGAAATTAACTGATGATGGTCCTTTGTTTTGTACGGACACTGATATTGGTAAATATTTTGAATGCAATATGTGGGATTCGGGTTCGAATTCATACGAAAGTTTTGCCCGTCCTTTAACAGCGAAAAAATTAGCTCAGTTTTTTATGAATGATTTTATCAGTTTCAAAGTTCCGGAATCGGTCAAATCCGTAAAAATTTCTGATTATGATATTGATTTGAATTTACTAGCGGAAAATCTATATGCCGATAAGTACAAACTAATGTCTGCGTTTACAAATGATCATCGAATGATTAGTGTACGAAAATTAGATTCAGCTAAAGCAAGTTTTAATGCCAAAAGTGCTTCGGAATTGGAAACCGATGCGATGAATAAAATCATAGCAGGACTTGGTGGTGTTCAAACTCTGTTCCCTAAAATAGATCCAAACCTATCTAATGAAATTATTAATGAGTTTAATTTATTAACTGAGAACCCAGAAATTTTAGATGGTTTCGAAGGCGCTAAAGAATATTCATTCTCACAAGCCGATGTCATTCAGATGAAAAATATGATGGCCACAATGGCGCCTTTGCTTCAGAAGGCCTTTGTTATCCAAGACTTGAAAGTCTTGAATATGACCAGCCCTGGTGATGCCTCAGCTTCTGAAAAAAGAATTTTAAAGGCTGACGACAACTCCACACAGTTGATCAATTTATTGATGGACCGTTCTAACGACATCATGTTTGCAAAATCATCTTCTTCTATTGAGGGCGACGCGATTACGGTCGACGGGCAATCGGTAGCCTATAAGTTGCCCCAATACTTGTACCCAAGGGAAGCGCGTTTATTAGCCGCTGATTTGTTTAATTATGCTCATTCGGAAGATGCTGTTTGGGGTTATTCGGAACGTGCGAAGTTGCTAAGTTTTGTAGATGACGAAATTAAACTACTCCCGGTGGAAATCGAAAAACTGTCGAAAGAAAAAGCAAATCCGGTTTTGGTTCGTTGGATCTATGAAAACTTAAAGGTTAAGGCCGCCATCGAAGCGGGTAATTAAATTATTAATGAGCACCGTGGATGTTCGAAGTCGCAGGAACTGTGACTTCGGAAACGGCTGCTTTGTTTTTTGACTTTCCGGTAACACAATCGATATCGGCCATGTATTCGTAAAATCTTCCACTTTTAATGTCGTTTACAGTTGGCTTTTTATTTTGGATTGGAAATCCATACTGTTCTCGAAAAAGACAATTGGCTAACACCCGACGATCCTCAGGTTTTAAGTCTCCGTTAAAGTCACTTGCGGGCATCGAACCATCATATATTCTTGCGGGATGCACTCGAGTACTACTTAGCTGACGTTCTCCGAAGCCAAATGGAAACGTCAGCGCGCCTACCCCTTTTTCATGATGGCATTCGCCACAATACATAAATTCACGAATACGATTTTTTCGGGCTTCATAAAGATCAGCTTCTTTAACAATTTTACTTATATCCGGCCGATATTTCACGTCATCTTGGTCTTTACTGTTCAAAATGTCATTGAAACAACTTTCCATAAAAGCATTAGTTCGGCGCTCTTCCAGACCTTTGCCATCACCGACCCGAGGGCCATATTTACCAATGTCCAATGGTTTCCCGTCTTCACCCATCGGACGAAATCGTCCTTTATCTAAAGAATGTAAACCTTCAATATTTAATCGCCGATTGGGGTCGTCCTGTAACCCACTCCAAACCATGCGATTGGAATAGGGAAAGGCGTTGTAGCCCTGCATATGACAAGCAGTGCAATCTTTGGAACCCTCTTTTCTAGAAATGGAAACTGAGTTTCCGACTACGGTGCGTTTGAAGTCTTGGAAATAAGAATACCCATCTTTGGAATGGGCGATAACTGCAATGTTGTCGGGAATCTTGTTTTCATTACGCCCTGGCACTGCAAAATTCACCCAGCGGGTCGTTCCATTTTCGTCAGTATATCTTACTACTAGACGATCTTCGCCGATCCCACCGGGAGATGCTACAGTCCCTTGAAAGGCATCCGCGACAAAAGAAGGAATTCCGGCTCGTTTAGCAATGGTTTCTTTTAAGTAGGTCATTGCTTCACCTACTTTTTTTTGATTAATCAATTTTATTAGATGGGCATCTTGCAAAAACTTTGGAACATCGACGTATTTGCGCTCTCTATCCTGCGCGAGTGGTTTTGTAAATTCTGCCAGCATTTCAGTCGTCTTTTTCATGCAAAGTTGCGGAAAAGTGCTTGCCGTCGAAACCGAAGTAGCGCTCATCCCGCATTTTTCCA